>CAKZQX010000543.1 GCA_937141995.1 uncultured Chloroflexaceae bacterium
CTCGGAGCCAAACAGGAAGGGATCGCTATCAACCAGCCGGTCGGCCAGCACCACCCGGCCATTGATCAGCGTGGGGTAGGATTCGTAGGCAATCGGCACCCGCTCCTGCACCACAAACGGCGTGGTCAGTGCCGCTGCCAGCGCCGCCTCCCAATGGTCAGGCGACACCTCCCAGCCAATCGTGATCTGCCGGCCGCCATAGCCATCGTCCGGTTTGAGCAGCAGTCGCTCACGGTTGGTCCGCGCAAACGTCGGCAGATCGATCCGCTCGCCCTGGTAGGTCGTCTCCCCCGGTTGCACCGGACGCGTCCAGGGCACATGCCGCTGAATAGCGACCTGTTCCTCCGGCGTAAAGAGCGCCGCGAAGCGCTCATTGGTCAGCAGGGCAAAGAGCGACTTCTTGTGCAGCAACCGGGACCGGAACGAGTTGACCAGCACGCAGGCACCCGCCGCATACGCCTGCAGCAGCGGATGCGCCAACAGGTCATCGCCATAGTGCTGCAGCAACTCGCTTGTCAGCACCCGCTTGTAGACAATCGTAATCAGTTGTTCCGAGCCACCGGCGGCGGGGCGGGCATAGAGTTTGCCCCCGCGCCAGACCAGGTCATCGGGCGTGCAGATCAGCGCGGGCAATCCCTGCTGCGCAAAGTAGGCGCGGAACAGCTCAAACTCGGTCGCGGTCGGCACACCGGCCCAGTCCACAATCGCAATCCGGGGCGTACCACCGGGCGAACCGGCCGTACGCCAGGCATTGAGCAGCGTATCGGCCATGCACTGACGGACGGGCAGCGTGTGAACACGATAGTGCTGGGCAAACACCTGCATCACCGGCAGATCCAGGAAGATCGCGCCGGCCACATCGGTGTAGGCAATCGCTGCCGGACTCTCGGCATTGTACTCAATAAACTGGAGCGACGCGCCATCAACCGTAAGAAACGTATCCATCCGCGAGTGGGCGCTAGGTTCGGCATAGCCGGGAGGCAGCGCCAGCAGCGCCTGCTCCGCCGGGGTAAACTGCAGTACCGCACGCACCGCGTCACCGGTCGATCCCGGCTGCAACGCCAGGGCTGCAACCCGCCGCGCGGCCTGTGCCACCAGATGGCCGGCCTGCTGCAGGTGGGCATACTGCCCGGCGGTCAGCAGGCGCGGGCGCAGCACCGTTACCAGTGGCCGGTCGCCGAAGAAGAGCCGCTCCGACCGCAGCCCTTCGGTCAGGCACTGCTGCGATGTTTGGGCCAGCGCCGAATCAGCCAGCAGACTGTGGTAGTGAGTTATCGCCGCGCTGAGCATGGTTCCCTGTTCTGTCTGCTGGAGATTCTCGTCAGGCGCGGACAGCCTACTGGTCGATCTGATTGGGCCAGCGGAAGGGCGGCGGCTGCCGACGTTCGCCCAGCGCCAGGTCCAGCGCGTAATCGGCCATTGTTTTGACCACCCAGTCAAAATAGTGCGGCGTCAGCGAGTTTACATCAAAATCGGGGGCCGGATTGGTGAAGTCAATTGCGTAGGGCACGCCATCTTTAAGCGCAAACTCAATCGCATTCATATCATAGCCCAGGGCGCGATTTAACTTGATCGCATCCGCAACGACCCGCTCCCCCTCTTCCAGCGTCAGGTAGTGATCATCACGGAAGTAGCGGTGCGGCCAGGGCGCCGTCACATCAAACTTGATCGTCATAATATTCTCTTCACCGATGCAGATGCAGCGGACATATTTTTCCCAGGCGATATACTCCTGCAGCATCATTGTCTCGGTACCGGTCTGATTGTAGACCATCCAGAGTTCATCGCGCGAGTTGACCTTGTAGACCCGCTTCATCCCGCCGCCCCAGACCGGCTTGAGGATCAGCGGGAACCCGCCCAGATAATCGATATGCTCATCCCAGGGAATTGGATAGGTCAGGTTGCGCAACGACTCGGCCACAATGCTGTCGGAATAGCCCTGCGAGGGCAGCGCAACCGTGCGTGGGTGCGCCAGTCCCAGACGTGTAGCCAGACTCGCGCCAAAGAATTTATCGTCGGCGCTCCACCAGAAGGGGTTGTTAATCACAACCGTCCCGGCCAGCGCCACCGTTTTTAAGAATGTACGATAGTAGGGTATCTCGTGACTGATACGATCCACAATCACTGCATAATTGCATGGCTCAGCCATATGTGTTCCGGCCAGCTTTACAAAATCGGCAGTTACATCCTCTGCGCGCCGGTTAATCTCATCAATAAAGGCCGGGGGCCAGGACCACTCCCGCCCGACCAGAATGCCAATTTTCTTTACCGCCACGGTATCTCCTACTTCAGTGCATTATAGAGCAATACAGTAGCTCCTTGGCACGACGTACGCGGTGGGTCTACAAACCGGGCGTTTGAGCCCGATAACGCCCGGTTTCGCCTGCGGCAGCGGGGTACGTCTCTGTTCTTGGTCATAAAAAAAGCACGTTGTGCATTTTTTATGACCAAGATCTGACCCCATTCCGCCCTGCCGGCGGCGAATCGGATCGTTCCTCCCGGCAACTGCCTGGTTTGGAACCGACCGCGTAATGCCTGTTCCTTGACATGAGTTACGCGGTGCGGTCTGTTCCGCCATAAGACGTTGTGCAAAGTTGTGTGAAAAAGCATGGAATCTTCCGCCCTGCTGTTGGAACCGACCGCGTAACTCCGGTTGCTTGAGGTTCCATTCAATGGAAAACTATGCAGCAATACGCCTGATTGTACCATACGTTCGCCCATTCCCGGTACAGCAAAAGGGGCGCAGCTTACGCCACGCCCCTTCGCTCCCTCCGCCTCGCCTGCGCCACTACATCGGCAGCAGAAGTGCGCTATCCAGATGGCTGCTCACCTGCGCCAGCAACACATCGGCGCGCCTGGGCGTACTGGTGTCGCGTGGATCATGCAGGGCATTAATCCGTATGTCGATATGGGTATCGGGCTTCTCCTCGAACACCTCAGTAATGTAATCCTGCCCGGTGACAACAATATGCAGGTCAAGCGCGGTCAGCATCTCGGGCAGATACTGACGACCCACAATATCCCAGTAGTACAACTGCTTGCGCAGCGTACCGGCAGGGTCTAACCGGGGCGTCGCCTGTTCGATGCGCAGCAACTCAACGCCGCACTCACTCAACGCCCGCAAGATCTTCTGCATCAGTTCGTGATCGGGGGCACAGGGACAATCAATTGCGTGAACGCAGACAAACTCATGCTCCTGCTGCAGGCGACGCGTGTCAACGAGCAGTTCCCCCGTGATCGTACTGGAACAGGCAACTTCCGGCGGCGTGTCGTGGACAACGCGCAAACCGCGCGCATCCCACAGATTCGCGGCCTTGACGTGCAGGCCGGAGATTAAGCCTTCAACGGAGCACTGGTACGAGCCACGCAGGGTATGCTGATGCTGCAAGATTCGTTCAAACTCCAGGACTGGCTCGCGGAACGTCACGTTGAGTACCAGCGGTGACTTGTCGCGGGGCAGGAACAGCCGCCGCCAGATCACACATTCGCGCTGCTCATCGTAGCGCCCCAATCCTACCCGCTCCACTGTCAGCCAGTCGGGAATGGGCAGGGTGCATTCTTCCAGCGCGCACAACTGGTCGGAAGCACCGTGCCAGCGGAAGTGCAGTTCGAGCGTGTAACTATCATCGCTGCTCAAGCGGGGCGTACACTCCAGCGGGAAGCGGCGACTCTCCGGATAGCGATCACCTTGAAACTTGTCCGGGAGAATCTCGTAGGGCAGGTCAAAGGTCGCCAGGGGACCGGCATCCTTGCGATAGGTGCGGTCGCGTAGCGCGGTCGGGATGGGCCGGCGCAACCAGAGTTGATGCCCATTCCGCAGCGCCGTTGCATCAAATTGCACCGCTTGCATCTGTTCCAACGCCAGGATACCGGCATAGAACTGACCAGTGCCGTTCAGGTTACGCCGGCAATACTGCTGGTACAGCGATACCACATCGTCGGGCGGGGCAACTTCCAGCGTCAACTGCCCCGATTGCCGGGTGATACTGGTCATCGGCAGGTGGGCCGGGTCACTGGTTGGCGTAATGGTCAGATGCTCCTGAACTTTTAGTTTGTACGTGCAGTTGACCAGCGGGAAATCGCGCACAGTGGGCTGCTGCCGCACCGCCGTGCCCAGACGTATTTGATGCACTTTTCCGACGCCCCACCAGAGCAGACCACCGGTTGTACTGATAGCCAGCGCAACGACGGCATAGATACCGATTTGTTCAATTGAGCCTGCTGTAGGCAGGCGAAGGAGCAACAGCCATGTGGCCGCTCCCAGCGCCAGGATGTACAACCCGGCCAACATGAGCAGCAGGAGCGGATTCCAGGTAAAATGCTGCCGGTCGCGGGTGTGCGCTGCCGAGAAGAAAGCCCGGTTCAGCTCCGGTAGCCCCGGAAACTCCTCCTGCGTATACCAGGGCCGCCGCTGCTGCGGATTCATTTCGATGCGCGTCAGGTATTGCCCGGTATGGTGGCAGATCGCATAGACATTCGGGTCATCGCTCTGGTCACTCCGCACCGCTGAACTACACGCCGGGACAATCAGCGGCCGGGACGGCTTGGTTGGGTTGGTTAGATTGGAGGTCGTCATAGGTTTCTCCTCTACTCGGTGTGGAGATATTGGAACCGCCGACTGATCAGTTCATACAAGTCCAGGTGCAGGTGGGCTATCTCCGCACTTGCCGCCGGGTCCATCTCGCCCCCGCTTTCGAGCAACACCTGAATTTCCGTCAGAGCGGTTTGTAAATATTTGCGGTCGATCCGCTCTTCGTAGCGCAGTTCGCGGGCAAGCGCAGTCGGGTTACAGGCGATTCCGGCGGTAAACTTTATATCGCTGAATGCTTTATTGCGTACCCCCCGGATAACCTTCCAGTCTGCCGATGGTGTGACGGTATCGGTGACAGCAAAGCCGTTTGTACCCGTCGCGGCCGGTTTCACATAAAACTCCAGGTCGGTAAAGATCTGCTGAAGATCGGCCAGCCGATCCGCGTCAAGCGTTACATCGGGAACGCGGAAGCGCAGCAGCGAGGTCCGCCGGCGTCGCTTGAAGAGTTCCTGCGCCTGCACCGTAAACTCGAGCCGCAGATGTGTACGCTTCTTGATCGGCAGATCATTAAACCATGTACGAGTATGCTCGCCCGCCTCCGGCTTAACACCCAGATTGGTCGCCAGCACATCGTCAAAGCGGACAAACAACCGTCCCTGGAGGATCGGATCGGCAGTCCGGCTCACCCGACCATCAGCGGCAATGGTCATCAGTGCCTGGTTGATCGGGATAGTCAACATACAACTCTGTCCGGTTTTCTGCGGGTGCGGAGCGAAGGGCTGCTGTTCCCAGATGATGGCATGCCGCTGCGCATCATACCGTCGCTTTTGCTGCTCACCATCAATACGGGACGATTTAGGCGGCTGCATCGGCCAGTACAACTCACCATAGACCAGATTGACTTTGTCTTGCTTCTTGCCGTCGCCCTGATCATTCCGCTTGAGATAGCGGGTAAACACTTCATCGGTGCTCAACGTCTTCAGGTTGCGTCCGGCCCAGTCATATGCTTTTCCAGCGTAGAGCATTACCGGCATTGTAATATCCGCGAGACGAATGATCGCAACCCACTCGCCGGCAATAACCGCCAGCCTGATGGACGGTGGCTTCATGCCCGGCAGGCACTGCGCCAGTTCCGTTTGCAGATACGCATGCAGGTGTTGCCGGAGTCGCCAGCGCAGTTGTTGCAGCGGTACATGGGTTGTCCAGGCGGCAGGCAGGTTTCGCAGCACAACTACCCCGTTCTTCTGCCCGGCATTAATCAGACCGGAGATTGCCGGGCCGAGTGTGAGCGTGTCAATCCCATCGCCGGCGTTGAGTACAATCACATCAGCGCAGTTACCCAGCTTGAGCACATCCGTCAGTTCAAGATAGCTCAACTGCTGCCGTTTCCAGCGGCGCGGTGGACGCGGCGCGCGCTTATGCATTGTGACATTCCCCTTGCGCCGGTAGATAAACCCGGCAAGCTGGTAGGGTGCAGCAGGTTGCTCCTCCGCCGGGTCAAGCCGCGGCGGACGGATCACCGGTACCGGAAGCTGCTGCATCCATGTGGACGGCCCGGCGGCAGCCTGGGGCTTCTGCGCGGGTTTCACCTCAACAACGGCCACAAACTTGCCGTCTTTTTCGTGATATTTTGGCGGCGCAACGGGCACATGTGGCTTACAACGCAGCGTGGCATGGAGCAGCGCCTGCTGGACATGTTCCTGGCGGGAAGCATCGTTATGTCCGGGAAGACCGATGACCGCGCCATCCCGGTCAACACCCAGGAGAATACGCCCCTCACTGGTGCTGTTTGCCAGCGCAACCAGGCTTTGCGCCAGTTCAGTGACAGCAGCATCACCCTCGATCTGGGGCAGAAAGATCTGCCGGTCGTTCTCCCGCTTGTCAAGCATCTCGTTCAATTCCTGGCCGGGTGCTTTGGGTGATTTCGTCAGCAGATCGGGAGCCCAGAGGTGTAACCGTAAACGCAGGCTGGTGTCGGATATATCGCTCCGATCGCCGGCACCATCCGGCGCTGAGGATGCATATTCATGCAACAGGCGTTCCAGGCTTTCGATACCATCGAACATTTCACCCTGAACGTCGATAAGGGTATCCTTTGGCTGAGGCAGGGGAAAGTCCATGGGAAGCAACATCTGCCGACAACTCTTAATGTAGAGTGGCAAATTAGAACCGGCCGGCATTGTAACCGGAATTGTCTGGGGAGCTGCGGGATCGTCGGGTAGGTTTACCTGCACCCGACCAAGATCAAGCATATCCGGAGGTGTGGGCATACTGCCCAGTTTATGCGATCCATAGGCGCGCTGTTTTTCATAAGGAATCTGTACTTTAACAGTTACCTTGCCCTCCTTCCATGTGACGACCGACTTCTCACCCAGTACAATTTCATAGGTATGATGCTCATCCACCTGGATGGCCGCCTCTGCTCGCTGTGCGTCGCTCATAATATCCCTCTAAAATGTCTATTCCATATTGCTTTGTTCGGGAATCTCGCAAAGATCGCCGGCTAATGTCCTCCTGTCCAGGGGGCTGGGGAACTACGCTCGAAACTCTGCTGAAAGGGGAGTGACACATCGGCGTGCCATCTCACACTGGCCCGGTCAATTGCCTGCCATGCCGGTTACGCGGGCGACATGATCAGGCAATGAAAAGTCTGCGGTAGAAATCCTGCCGTTGACGACTGCGACAAGGTAAAAATTTCTACTGTTGATTGCGGCTTCTAAATCCAACCGGATTTATGACTTAATCGACCAACTCCAGTGTATACTGCAGACTGTGTAGTCGTACTAATAATATACACACTACTCAGCAGAATTGCAATAAAAATTTCCTTAAAACAGTTTTTTCGCATTTTGTAAAAAGCGACTGTGCTGATACTTTTACAAACTTTTAATTACACGCGTTAGACGGTGTGCGTTCAAACTGACCGTGTAACGCGATAACGGCCTATTTCGCCGGCGATAGCATGGGACGTTTTCTGTCTTTTCCGGAACATGGGGCACGTTATGCCCCATGTTCCGGAAAAAGCATGTCCCATTCCACACTGCCGTCGGCGCATCGGGCCGTCCTTCCCGGCACATGCCAGATGTGCATGCCGACCGCGTAACTCCTGTTAATTACACGAGTTACGCGGTACGGTCTATTCCGGCCCGATGCCGGACCCAAACGCCGGTTGCGCCTGCGGCAGCATGGGACGTAATCTACCTTCCTGCCGGAGGCGAAATTCCGCGCCGGGTCAACGACCGCGTAACGCGTGTTAATTACACGAGTTACGCGGTCAGTTCCAAACCAGGTGGTTGTCTGGACGAACGGCCCGATGTGCCTCCGGCAGGGCGGAAGAAACCATCTTTATTTCACAAAAAATTTGCACTATGTGTAAATTTTTTGTGAAATAAAGAAAAAAGTACCATGCTGCCGGAGGCGCATCCCAGCCGGCGGCGGGACGACCGCGTAACGCGTGTAACGTACAGGGGAATAGAGTACATTCGAGGGCGTTGCCTGAAGCAATAATTGGAGAGAGATAACCTCCCGCCGGGATGTACCGGGCAAACTGCGGGAGGTTTTTGTCGGTCAAAAAGGGAACTGAGAGCAGCTACCCGGCATCACGGCAGCACCGGATAGCTACCGCATTGTTAGCCCTGACGCTGCGTTACGCCGCGGTATGCGTCGGATGCTGATCGGGTTCCACATAGGACTCAAACAGATCCGCTACGGCGTAAACATCATCGCATGTGCCGATGAAGGTAATCTGATCGCCCAGCGCCAGCATAGTGCTCCCATGCGGGACAAACAGTTTCCCATCGCGCCGAATAGTCGAGATCAGCACATCACCTTCCAGTGATACATCTTTGATCGCTTTGCCGGCCAGGTTGCTGTTGTAGAGCACAATCTCGCGCACCTCTTTGCCGGGGTCCAGGTCGGTCAGCAACCGCAGTGTGCTGGGACGGCGCAGCAGGTTATCCAGGACCATAACAGCCACCGTATTCGGGCTCATCGCGCGGATGCCCAGGTCGGTGAAGGCTTTGACGTTAGACCCATCGTTGGCGCGTGACACCAACTCAATGATCCCAAAACGGGACTTGGCGATCTGGCAGACCAGCAGGTTGGTTTTATCGCTGGACGTTGTGGCAACGACAGCGCGAGCACGTTCGATCCCGGCCCGACGCAACACGGCCTCCTCAGTGGCATTACCTTGTACAACAGTCAGCCCTTTTTCCCGGGCGCGGACGGCATGCTCGGCATTGCGGTCAATCAGAACTACTTCTTCGCCCTGCTTCTGCAAATGATAGCCCAGGTCACGTCCTAACGGATCGGCACCGATTATTAATGTCAACATAGGCTGTACTCCTAAGAGTTTGGCAATCCAGGGGGTAGTAAAACCCTGAATGACAACCGTTCCAATAATGACCATAAACACCAACCCGGCAAGCAAATCGCTATTCGCATACCCCGCATCTTCAAGCCGTAGCGCGGCAAAAGTAGCGAATGATGCCGAGACAATTCCCCGTGGCCCTACGCCTGAGATAAAGAGTTTTTCCTGAAGATTGAGCTTCGTATTAAACGTCGCCAGGAAAACACAGGCCGGACGCACCAGCAGCATCAGGGTGGCAACCGTTGCCACCCCACCCCAGCCGAGCGCCGCCAGATCGGCGAACTGCAACCGGGCAGCGAGGAGTACAAAGATAACCCCCAGCCCCAGCGTTGTCAGGTCGCCCTTGAAATGATGCACCGGCTCTTCGTGGGGGAAGCGCATATTGCCGACCACAATTCCTGCGGCTGCGGCCGCGGCAATTCCCGCTTCGGAGCTAAAAACTTCGGCCAGCGTATAGATCGCCAGTGCTCCGCCAAGCGCACTCAGGCGGGTAAGTTCAGCCGTTAACTCGCGCCCCACCAGATCCAGCCCCTTGCCCAGAAGCCATCCACCGATAACACCGATGATCGTGCCGCCACCGACAATAATCCCCCAACTTCCTACCCCCTCCAGGAATGGCTGACCGGTCAGCAACGCTTCCAGCACAACCACCGCCAACACCGCCCCGACCGCATCAACCAGGACGCCCTCGGCCATCAGGATGGTTTTGAGGCGTTGTTTAACGGCGGCCCGCCGCATCAGCGGGTTAATAACGGTTGGCCCGGTAACACTGACCAGTGCGCCAAACAGCAGGGCCAGCGGCCAGCTAAATCCGACAAAAATCACGGCACAGGTGGCGGCCAGTGCTGCGGTGATCAGACTGCCTACCACCACCAGATTCTGCACAGCGCGCGATACCTGGCGCAGGTAGGCCAGATCGAGGGCCAGTCCACCCTCAAAAACAATAATTGCCACCATCAGCGGAATGATAACGCGCAACCCATCTCCCAGAGCATCCGGATTGACCAGATTCAGGACTTCCGGCCCCATCAGCACTCCGGCAATCAACAGTGGCACAATTGAAGGCATCCTGAGCCGCGCGGCGACAAGCTGCGTGCTAATACTGGTAGCAATCACCAACCCTATCATGATCAGTAAATCATGTGAGCTCACGGCAGTTGCATTCTCACCAACACCGGCAACAAATGCGTGCATATTTATGGTTTCCCTCCCAGGCGTGAAGTCTCAATGAGCGGTAGCCAGTAGCGGTGATTGGTCTGCTGCAACCAGGCTGCACTGAGCGGTCCCCAGATACCGGACGTGTTGCGCCCCCGTAGCAGTAGCAACTGATCCTCCCGATCAGCAGTAGCAATATCTCTGCCAACTCCCTGGTCAAGCGGCAGGCGTATCCGGCCCTGCTCACGGACGGCATCGAATGCCCCATCGACGGGCTGGAGGTTCAGCGCCGTGTCATTCTGCGCCGGGCCAATCCTCAGATAGAGCGCAGCTTCGGCAACAACCTGATCCCGTCCATCCAGCGTGGCCGTGAGTGTGAGTGTTTGCGTATCCGTGATGACCTCAATATCGTACACATCAGGTCCGGCAGGCTGGCTATATGGTGCATGCGTCACGCGGGCCGCATAGAGCAATGCCGGCAAATTCTCTCCCCAGAAGTTCCGCCCACCCAGACCATCCAGACAGCCGTAGGGCGGCATAAAGCCACCACAGGGATTGCTAAACGAACCAATCTCGAAGGTGTAGGAGGCAATCCCCAGTTCCGCGTAGGACCAGTCGTCGGTTGTCCCGGAGGTGGGATAAAGCGACACGCTCTGACCAGGCACATAACCATTGAACGCAGCCAGCCGCCGGCCCAGGCGCTCCAATCCGGCCGCGTTGGGGGCCGGTGTAGTCGTGTGTCCCCAGGGCCACAACACCAGATCCGAATAGGAATGCAGGGTAATCAACACACCGCTGGTGGTATCCGGGGCAGGCATGCCATCCCCCGGACGTGGGTGATCCGGGTAGAAGCTGCGGATAAAGGTTTGCAGCGCCTGTGTTTCCGGTTCGGAGGCAGCCACCGGACCGGGATAGACCAGGCTGCACGGAAAAATGTCCGGGCCATGCACCGTTCCCCAGGCAAAGGCGAAGTTGCGATTAAGATCGACGCCATACTGATTACCGGAGTTCGGCGGTTCGATGCAGTCGCCGGAATTACGGTTGAGGTTTTTACGCTGCGAGTAGCCCTGTTCAGCCAGTTTGCGCCCGTCGGGGTTAGCAATTGGCACAACGACAACTTCATGCTCGTTCAAGAGCCAGGTGATGTCCGGATCGACCTGATACCCCGTCAGCAGATGACTGATGAAACGAGTAGCGATCTCGGCGGTAGTCAACTCGCGCGCATGGATGGCGGCCAGCAGAAAGAATACCGGTTTGGGGCCAGTGATCGCCTGGTTTGTCAGGCGCAGGGCCAGCAGGTCATAGCCACGCGGAGCGCCAAACTGCTGCCGCTCCCACGAGTCCCCAAAATCAACCAGCGTTGCCAGATGGGGATAGGTTTCGGCCATACTGCGCAGAAACTGCTCGGTTTCCTCTACGGTGCGGTAGTCCGTCTGCGTCGTTTGTGGAGATACGCTACGCAACCGGGCCGTCCGTGTGCGATCCAGGCGCACATCCCAGCCGGCGGCAAGCAGCGCGGCCTGTTGCGCGGCAGTCACCAGCACCAGCAGATCATCGCCGTCGCGTGCTTCAAACTGGTTAATGCCCAGTTCGATCAGGTGGAAGGCCTCCTCCGGCGTGGCGGCGCGGATGCGCACCACCCGAAGCTGCCCCGTTGCCTGATTACTCGCGGTGAAGTGCAGACTGCGGGTGGTCTGCCCAGGCATTGCACCGGCCGGCAGCGCAAGGGCGAGAAGCAGAGCAATCATGGCAATGGGCCAGAGACCACGGACAATTGTCCGTGGCCTACCAGGTGTGGTTCGCTGTTTGTCATTTGTCATAGATTTTATATTGCTCACCAGGTATCAATAATATCAATTTCAGCGGCGATATGGGTTAACAATGGTGTACCTTCCAGCAGAGCCAGGACGGGAGCCGCCTGCTCCAGGAGCCGAAAGGCTTCGACGCGACCCAGCGTGGCGGTGCGCAGGGCGGTCCCCAGGGCGGTTCGGGCCAACTCCGGCGCAGCATGCACCGCAGCCAGCGCAATGGTGAGATAGGCCCGCGCGCGATCCATAGGACGACTAATTCGCTGCGTTACCTCGTGCGCCTGGGTCAACTCACCATATTCGGCCAGGGCTATTGCAATGACCGCGAGGTAACGACTGGTATTTGCCGGTGGCAGAAGTGGTTCCGCTACGACCTCCCGATTGTCGGCTCCACTTGCTGTCTGCCCGTTGGGAAACGCTATGTCCATGGCAATGGTAGTCTGGTTCCGGGCAATCAAGCTGGGCACCATCATCATAAGCGCACGAGTGCGTTCACCCGGCATGGCGATGCCCTGAACCAGCGGAAGCGCGGCCAGCGGATCATCGCTGCGCGCACGGGCGATGGCGAGTTCAACCAGGGTGCGCGCGCGCAGTTCTTCCGCCCGGATGTCCCGGCACAGAGCATGCGCCTCCTGCCAGCGCCCGGCCTGCGTCAGTATCCGCGTCAACTCCTCAATGGTCCAATCGCGTTCATCATCATCAGTCAGTTCGCGGGCCAGTTTCTGGCCCTCGGCATGCTGGCCCTGTCCTGCCAGCGCCACGGCAACGCGTGAGAGCGCGCGATCCTGTTCCTCACCCTCGGCCAGTTGGTGCGCAATGGTGATGGCCCAGTCACGGCGACCCATGGAGGCATGGGCCGCCGCCAGAGTGGCAAGCAGCGGAACGCGGGCATCGCCGGTCAGTTTATCAATTTCGGCAGTTGCCTGCTCCAACGCCAGCATCGCAACCAATCCCTCCAGCGTGAGCCGCAGATCAAGCAAGGCCGCTACACGTACCGCTATATCACTAATCTGGCCGGCAACCTCAAGCGCATCGCCGTCCTTGTCAGCGACGGCGAGGGCATGCGCCAGTCGCGTCCAGCCGCGGTCACGCTGGGTCTGGCTACTAAGCCGCATAATGCGGTCGCGGGCACTATTTTCATCACTGAGCGCATCATCACATGCCAGCTCGATCTCGGCCCAGGCAATGGCCGTCTCGACCGTGACATTTTCCAGTAGCGCCTCACCCGCAGCTCGATCACCTGCACGCGACAGGGCCACGGCAACCTCGGCCTGCGCCCAGGCTGCCAGGCTTTCGTGGGTAATACTACCGGCCAGTTCGCGGGCATGCTCCAGTTCGCCATGATCCAGGAGCCAGCGTACAACTTCGGTATCGGTCATACCACGCCGTTCGATATGCTCAATTCGCCCGCTAATTTTCAATGCGGCGATCACGTCCCCTAGCTTGAGCGCTACGCTTGCCAGTGCTGCCAGGAGTTGCCCGCGCTGTTCCCGCCAGGCACGCGGCATCTTCTGCTCCTCCAGGTCAAGTGCCTGTGAGAGCAGTCGCATAGCCGAGGTACGCATGCGCACACCATAACATGCCTCGCCCAGTTGCCGCAGCACCCGGGCTTTATCGGAACCATCCGGCAGTTGATCAACCAGGGCCAGGATGCGCTTCAGGCCGTTCTCTCGTCCGGTCACTTCGAGGGCGGCCGTAAACGCGGCCAGGGCATCATCCGGTGACATGGTCCGGCCACGCGACTGCAGCGTTCCCGCCACTGCCGCACCACGGGCCAGACGCAGCAGCGGACCGGTTTCGGCGGCAGTAGAAAGTTCCCAGGCGGCATCACGGGCGGCATTAGTCAGCACGCCGCTACGCCGCTCATGCGTCCTGATCCACTCGCGCTGGGCAACATGGGGCAGAGCAACGGTTCGGGTGTCCGGTGTTCCCAGAGCTGCGTGCCGCGCCGCCTGGCAAATCAGGTAGTCCGTTAAGGGCTCGCTCAATGCGACAACTCGCTCGGATGCTGTAGCGGACAGGGGTGACAGGGCCACTATTTCGGCATGAATCCGGCGCAGGGCCGTCTCCTGCCGCCGGGCCAGATAATCGCGGGTTACTCCGTGATAAAGATCATAGTGTGGTTCAACTGCCTGGTTGTGTTCCTCGACGATCCAACCGGTGCTGTTGCGCAGTCGCGGGAGCGGGTCAGTTCCCAGCATCTCGGCGCACACTGCTAAGGGAAGCGGCGCACCAGTTGCGGCCAGGATCAACGCCAACCGTCGATCATGCTCGTCCAGTTCCGCCCACCAGTCATCGTGCAGCGCGTCCAGCCCCGGCTTGAGCGACTCCCCTGCGAGTCGGTCCTGGCGCAGCAGCGCATATGCCAGCCGAAGATAGAGAAAATTGCCTTGCGCCGCGCTGATCAACGGTGCAATCCACTCACCGGGACAGTCCAGCGTTTGCAACATACGCATCTGCGCACTGTGCAGTTCATCATCCATGTGAGCCAGGCTGATACGTGCGTTCGGCGTAAACGGCAACGATGTATCCGGTGTACAGCCATACACCAGCAGCACATCCGGCGGCAGGCGGGTCGGAAAGGGAATGGGCCGGGGATCACGCGGTTGCGCCGCGCAGGTTGGCGGATCAATCAGCAGGACCAGCGGCGTATCGGCATCGCGCTGTGCTGCAACTTCATCCAGCAGTCGTTCCAGTGCCAGCGGATCAATTGATGCTGCCGGAGCTACCAGCGGAACACTCAGACGGTGCAGGGCAATGAGTTGCGCATGCAGTGCCGCCGCCCCCTGCCCGGCATCTTCGTCGGCAAACCAGAAGCTGCATGGGTAGGTAGCCGCCAGATATGTCAAGATGGTTGTAACACCACTGCCGGGTGAGCCTTCCAGCGCAACCAGACCACCGGGCAACGTTTGCATAACTTCGGTCAGGTGTTGCAGCAGCACCGGGCGTTGCACAAATGTTGCTGTGCGCTCCTGGATGCGGGCCACCTGGCGCGTCAGGCCCGGCTCGATGCCGGTACGCAGCCAGGGATACGGAGCCAGTGCCGCTACGGCCGGCGGTGGGTTAAACAATGGTGGCGTATGAAGAGCCATACACATCCCCTCAGGCTAAAACCAAACATGCTTATCATACCATGCCATGATAAAAAAAGACGGTGGACATACATGCCCACCGTCTCACAGTTTCAGCGCGCAGACGCGCTAACCTGCTACGACATGCTTACTGCACATCGGCTGTAGCACCGGCCTCGGCCAGCTTTGCCTTGGCTGCATCGGCCTCTTCCTTGCTGATACCTTCCTTAATCGGCTTGGGCGCGCCCTCAACCAGATCCTTGGCTTCCTTCAGGCCCAGGCTGGTTAGCTCACGCACTGCTTTAATCACCTGGATCTTATTCGCACCAACATCCTTGAGGATCACATCAAACTCGCTCTTCTCCTCTGCCGGGGCCGCGGCGGCCGCTTCCGCACCCGGGACCGCTCCAGCGGGAGCACCCATCATTGGCCCCATTGCCATCGGTGCCGCTGCCGTGACCCCCCACTTCTCTTCCATCTCTTTCTTGAGTTCGACCAACTCCAGAACGTTCAGCTCCTCAATCGAGGAAATAATGCTATCAACCTTCGCGCTCGCCATAGGATTCTTCTCCTTGTAAGATAGAATAAACTAACTAGTGTTACACGGTGGGCTTTCAAACCACACGTTCGTGTAGCTGAAAAGCGGTCGTCGCCTGCGGCAGCATGGTACTTTTTCTTCTTGTGCATGAGAATTTTGCATTGTGTGCAAAAGAATGGCGCATTCCGCCCTGCCGGAGGCGAAATTCCCTTCCGGATCAATAACAGCAAAAGTCGTGTAAACTAACTGCCGGACTGCATCTGATTAAT
>CAKZQX010000544.1 GCA_937141995.1 uncultured Chloroflexaceae bacterium
GCGGCGGGTTGGGACGCCGGCACGCGGGGAAGATGCCGAAGCCTGGCTCACGCAACTGGCGACGATGTACCTGCGCTGGGCGCAACGCAAAGGCTATGATATCGATCTCGCCGTGCTGGAGCCGCTGTCCGATGCGGAGCGGCAGGGTGATGCGCTGATCCAGACCTACTACCCCTACCGCTGGCGCTCGTTCGATACCAGCGACATGGACGCGGCGATCAAGCACCTGACCGCCCTGGATGAAATAAGCGAACTGGCGATTGGGCTCGAAGGCACCAATGTCTATGGCTTCCTCAAGGGCGAAACCGGCATACACCGCCGCAACGACCGCCGTCCCAGTGGTGAGCGGGTGCAGCGCCTGGCCGAGGTGCGAACCAGTGCGTCCGGCGACCTGGACACGCAAACCTGGCTGGAAAAGTTGCTGCTCCAGCGGGCCTGGCAAGAGCAAGATCTGGCGGGAATGACACGCAAGCAGCGGGCCGCCCTACCTAAGCCGGCCGAGCCGGAGATCATCCGGGTCTATCAAGTTGACGGCGACCGCTTTGTGCGTGACCTGCGGACGCATGTCAAAACCAGCGATGTGAGCGGCGTGCTGGAAGGCAGCCTGGATGACTTTATCCTGGCCTACCTGCGCGAGGAAGAGGCGAAGCGCGCCTGGCAGGAGGAGCAGCGGTGAGTAACAAAAACTTGAACCCTCAATATTCGATCTTTGAATGTTTTGTCAGGCTGTGCTATGATAGTGTACATAGAAATGACAGCCGTTCATGGTCGACTATACTATAACTACATACATAGTTGCACTGGAAACTTTCCGACTTATACGTATATATGAAATAAACTATGACTGAGAAAAATCGTCTGATGCCGCAAAAGGCATGCCAGGATTATCTCTCCGCGCTACAGCGTGGCAATAACCAGCAGGCACTTCAGATTGCCCGGGCTGCATTGGGCCAGGGCCTCGATATGCGCGAACTTTACCTGGAAGTCTTTCAGCCCGCCATGTACGAGGTTGGGCGGCTCTGGGAAACCAACCAGTTGACGGTAGCACAGGAACATCTGGCGACGGCAATGACACAGCGGGTTATGGCGCAGATTCACGCCCAGATCTTTGGGCGACCAACGCCGGGGCGGATGGTCGTCTCGGCTATGGGCCGCACGCTGGTTGCCGCCTGTGTCAGCGGCGAACAGCATGAACTGGGTTTGCGCATGGTGTCCGATTTCTTCGAGATGGAAGGCTGGGGGGTTTACTATCTTGGGGCAAATGTGCCGGCCCGGGATGTCGTGCGGATGGTCACTTCCCAGAAGGCTGATCTGCTGGCACTCTCAGTGACAACGGTCAGCAACCTGGTCAACGCAGGCGAGTTAATCCGTGCCGTACGCCTCTCCGCGATGGGACCATATGTCAAAATTCTCATTGGTGGGCAGCCCTTCAATCGCATCCCCGATCTCTATTCCGCGCTGGGGGCCGATTTCACCGCCATAACTGCCGGCGAAGCTGTGCAACTTGCCGCGCCGGCAGTTATGGCAAGGCTGCGTACGAATTAGCACCATATGCCCCGCACTTCCTCCAAATACCCCTTTGTACTGCCTGTTCCACATCGTTCCGGTATCTTTCTGGTAACGCACTTGTGCTACCATGAAGCTATTGAACACGAAAGCACGTACATATGGATCTCATCAACATTACGCTCTGCAACCATCTCACGGAACTGGTGGTCTCCTGTGATCATAACGGTATCATCGGCTATGCCAACCCCGCCGCCCAGCGCTGGAGCGAGACGCCGCTGGAAGGCCGACCCTTCCCGGCCCTGCTCACGCCCGAGTCCGGCCACAAGGGTGAGCTCTTTCTGGAAGTGGCGCGCCGGGCATCCTGCCAGGAACCAACGCTCCCCTGGGAACTGACGTTGGGAACAGCGACCCGATATACGGTTGCAAACTTCCACGGCTATAGTGACAATGGATGTATTGTCATCATCGGCCAGGTTGAGCCGGGCGAAACCACTGAGATGCAACACGAACTGTTACAGTTGACCTCTGAACTGGCCGAAGCCCAGCGTGAGCAGCGCCGCCAGAACCGCATCCTGCAGCAGACGCTGCACGAACAGCAACGGCTCCTCAAGACTATCCACGATTTAACCGCACCGGCCGTACCGCTCTGGGAAGGAGTGCTGCTGCTCCCCCTGGTCGGCCAGATCGACAGCCACCGCGCCAACGCGATTGCCGGGGAACTGCTCCAGCGGGTCAGCGCCGGCCGGGCACGCTATGTCATTCTTGATGTGAGTGGGATCGCCCTGGTTGACACGGCAGTTGCCCGACATCTGATCGATATGGCTCAGATGCTACGGTTGCTTGGCGCGCAGCCGGTCCTGGTGGGAATCAATCCTGAAATTGCGCAGACACTGGTCCATCTTGGCCTTAACTTGTTTGATTTTATCACTGTGTATAGTGATGTGCAGCATGCAGTTGCGTATGTATTGCGCAAAATGAAAGAGGTTACATTATGACGCTTCATTCCGTATATGACGATTATCTGGAAGCGCTAAAGCAGGGCGACCGGCGGCAGGCACTGCGCGTTGCCCAGAAGACACTGACAGAAGGAACCGATATTCGGGATCTCTACCTGGATGTGTTCCAACCGGCCATGCACGAGGTCGGGCGGTTGTGGGAAACCAATCAGATGACCGTGGCCCAGGAGCATCTGGCGACGGCGATTACCCAGAGCGTGATGGCCCATCTCTATGGATATGTTTTTGCCCACACCGCGGTCGGGCGGACGCTGATTGCCACCTGTATCGGCGG
>CAKZQX010000545.1 GCA_937141995.1 uncultured Chloroflexaceae bacterium
TAAGCCCGGTTATTTGAAAGGTATTGCCCCATGACCAACCCGTTTCAGACAGTCTCTCAGAAGAACCGACACAGCGTTCGCAGCAAACTCCCTCATAGGCGAAGAGTGATATGTCTCAGAAGTATTACAAAACCTTAAATACAAATACTACTCTTTCCGACTCTGGAAAAGACGCGTAAGCAGGACATCGGACTTTAACTGTAAGGCAGGTTGTGCATCTGTCATGAACCGTGTTGCAAATAATCCTTCTATTTTTCCGCGAATATTGTTCCACTCTATCAGAAACCATAACTGCGGTACAGTCGCCTGGTAATGCGTAGTCTTACCAAGTGCCAGTCGAAATTGACGTAATCCTGTAGATAGTGTATAGCGCGGGAGAGCAGTAAGTTGATTGCATATTCGTCGAAACTGGTAATTCCGATTGCGCGGATACCCTGGATATTTACCATACATTGTGTCTAGCACAATTTCACCAAAACCATAACGACGATACTGTCGAGCCAGACCAGCGCGGGTTGACCGATGATGGTGATAAATGACAGCATCAGGAGCATAATGTAGTCTGGTTTTTGTTTGAAGTTGCACGCGCCACGAGATGTCAACATCTTGACCTGTGACAACGTTTGGGTTAAAGCCACCAATTTCATTCAAAATATGTCTGCGATACGAAGCATTCGCAGTGTAAAGGTGTGGTAAGAACTCATGTTCACCACTTGCGAAATTGATTAGTGGAGAATGTTCTTCAGAAAATATCTCGACAAAGTTTCGCTTAGAATGCTCATATGGAAGAATAGAACCGCCTACCCCGCCTACTTTCGGGTCTTGATACAGTTGAACTAACTCGGACAACCAACGTGAGTGGGCAATACAGTCTGCATCGGTGAAAGCGATGATATCTGCATTGCTTCGCGCAATCCCAAAGTTACGCGCTGCTGCCGGTCCGCGAATACTGCTGTGAAAAAGATGAACTGGATATTCCTGGACAATACTTGTTGTGTTATCAGTCGAACCATTTTCAACAATGATAATATCATATGAATCGGAGGGATAATCTTGCTGTAAGAGACTTTCTATACATGATGCAATTGTATCAGCACCATTGTATACCGGAACAACAATACTTACCTTTGGCACAAAAGTTGACATGGGTTTCTCCTGTGTTTACATATGAAGAACACAGAATAGAGTGTGACTGGTCCACCCCTATACATGCAGGATGCTTGTTTTTATCCTGTATTCACTGATTATTTCGACATTTAATAGTAATCCAATTACATCTTGAAGAATGTCTCACTGAACCACACCCTACGGAAAACACCGAAATAATACAAAAAACGCACTATACTTCACCACCACGAGCGTGGCACTACCCTGTTTTTTACATCTTTCTATATTTACTCAGAATGAGTCCCCAAAAAGCCATTTGCATAAGAAACACACCAATGTGTGTTTCTTATGCAAGTAGGGATTGGATACTGATGCTTATAAAGCCTCGGTTGCGAATAATATAGGGGTTACATAGCAAAGCGGGTAAGATATGCTTACGGATGTCCTTGATCCGTTGGTTCTGGTATGCAGCGAAGGCTGCAGCAATGTGGTATGCACCATGCGCCTGTCGCCGGAGTGAGTGGAGGGTTGTTGCCTCCTGTGGCAAGTTATCAAAAATCCAGTCGATCAAATGGTGTGGATTTTCAACTCGGGGACCAAGGGTAAACCCGGCAATCCATTCCAGCAACCATGTTTTATTTGAAGCTAATGCCGGACAAATGATAACCGCTTCGCGCAGATGTTTCTGCCCTATTTTGACATCTTTAGCACTGTAGTAACGTGCGGCCGTTTCATAGTGCAAATAGCCGTAAACCTCAGCTTGAATTGCCTTAACGTCTTCTGGTAGCTCTGGATCAGCGAAGATCTTATCAATGCTGGTAAAGCGATCACGTACCTGACCTGGTGTCAGGCTCTTTGCATATACGCCATCTTCATGGATGCGGTGTATGAGGAGAAGTTGATCAATATATCCAAAGGCACATCCATTGCGCGCAATTCGTAACCACATATCCGTGTCATCACCACAGGATAAACTTTCATCAAACCCGCCAACCTGCGCAAAGCAGTCCCGCCGCACGAGTGCCGCGCCTGGCGTGAAATAGAGTTGCCGCCGCAGCAGGTCTTTGAGGACATAGCCCTGCTTGTTCATGCGCATCTCACCCAGTATGCAGGTACCATCTTCATTGATATTTTGCCATCCCGAGTAGACCAGGCCAAACTCCAGGTGCGTATCCAGGAACGCCACCTGCACGGCCAGTTTCTCGGGAGGGATCAGATCGTCGCTATCCAGCAATAGGATGTACTCGCCATGTGCCGCGCGCAACCCCGTATTCCGGGCAGCGGGTTGTCGCTTGTTTTCCTGGTAGATAGTGGTAATCCGGTCAGCATACTGGGCCAGCACGGCCTGGGTGTTATCGGTTGAGCCATCATCGACCACGATCACTTCGAAGTCGCGATAGGTCTGGGCCAGCACACTATCGATGGTTTCCGTAATAAACCGTTCGCGGTTGTAGGTAGGAATGATGACCGATACCTTTGGCAT
>CAKZQX010000546.1 GCA_937141995.1 uncultured Chloroflexaceae bacterium
CCGGACCCTATGTCTGGTTAGCGTCGCTTGCACGCCACAGGGTGTCAGGCCCGTCTCACCAGACATATGGTGTGACGGGTTTTTTTATTTTCTTGATCGGGCAGTGGTGTCATGTATCCCTGGTGTCAGGTGCCCGATAATGTCTGGTGCGTGGATGATGGAGAAAGATATGCAGCGAGATATACAGCGTGAATCGAAATGTCATTGTGAAAAACTCACTGTTACCTGGACGCCACGGCGCGTACGTCCGGAGTTGTTTGGTGCCTGTCAAGTGAGACGAGGTTGCACCCATGGATCTGCCTGAGCGCTTTAGTCTGGTTGAGACAACCCTGCGTGAGGGTGAGCAGTTTGCTACGGCCCACTTTACCAGTGAGCAACGCCTGACCATCGCCCGCGCGCTGGACGCGTTTGGCGTTGAGTATATCGAACTTACCTCCCCGGCGGCCTCCCCGCAGAGTGCCCGCGATCTGGCGACTATCGCCGGCCTTGGCCTGAAAGCGCGTGTGCTAACGCATATCCGCTGTCACCTCGATGATGCCCGTCTGGCGGTTGAACATGGCGCCCATGGCGTCAATATGCTCTTTGCGACCTCGGAGCAACTCCGGCGCGCCAGTCATGGGCGGACCATTGAGGAGCTGATCGAGCAGGCGCAGATGGTCATCAACTACGTCAAACAGTATGATGTTGAGATTCGCTTTTCCTGTGAAGATACCTTCCGTACGCCGCTTGATGATCTGCTCAAGGTCTATCGCGCGATGGATGCGCTGGGCATTGAGCGGGTTGGACTGGCCGATACGGTTGGGATTGCCACGCCCCGCCAGGTGTACGATGTGGTGCGAGCGGTGCGCGAAGTAGTCAGTTGCGATATTGAGTTTCACGGACATGATGATGGTGGCTGTGCAATTGCAAATGCCTACAGTGCGCTGGAGGCAGGCGCAACCCATATCGATGTCTCAGTGCTGGGTATCGGTGAGCGGAATGGCATTGCGCCGCTGGGCGGTTTTATTGCTCGTCTGGCAACGCTGGATGAGCGACTGGTAGCGCGCTACAACCTGGAGTTGCTTTCCGACCTCGATCAGATGATCGCCGATTTTGTGGGTGTGCAGATTCCCTTCAATAATTATATTACCGGGGCGACGGCCTTTAGCCACAAGGCCGGGATGCATACCAAGGCGGTGCTGAACGATCCGCGCAGCTACGAGGTGCTCGATCCGGCCCGGTTCGGGCGCAAGCGTACCGTGGCCGTGGCCCACCGGCTGACGGGCTGGCACGCGATTGCCGAGCGGGCGCGCGAACTGGGCATTGTGCTGAGTGAGGCCCAGGCGCGCGCGGCGGCATCCCGGCTCAAAGCCCTGGCCGACGAACGCGTACTCGATGCCGATGATGTCGATGAGTTGCTCTTTGAATATGCGGAATAATTGGGAGTGAACAAAACAATGGCACAGACACTTTCTGAGCAAATCCTTAGCCATGCGGCCGGTTATGCCGTGAATGCTGGTGATGTTGTCACGGTGGGGGTTGATCTGGTGATGATGCACGACAGTCTGTCACCAAGTATTATCAAGGTGTTGCATGAAGAGTTGGCTGCCGACCGCGTCTGGGATGCGGAGCGGGTGGCGGTGGTGATTGATCATGTTGCGCCTGCATCAAATATTCAGACGGCGGAGAAGCAGTCCGATCTGCGGCGCTGGGTGCGGACGCAGGGAATTACGAACCTGTTTGATGTGGGGCGCGGTATTTCCCATCAGGTGCTGGTGGAGGAGGGGCTGGCGCGGCCCGGTATGGTGATTGTCGGTAGTGACAGCCACAGCACGGCCTATGGCTGTGTGGGCGCGTTTGGCACCGGTATGGGCACGACCGATATTGCGTTGGCGGCGGCAACCGGGCGCACCTGGATGCGCGTTCCCGAGACGGTGCTGGTGCGGGCAACGGGTGCGTTTCGTCCGGGTGTGAGCGCCAAAGATCTGGGTCTGCGGGCCGCGCGGATTCTGCGGGCCGACGGGGCAACCTATGCCGCGGTTGAGTGGCACGGCGTTGATTTTCTCAGCATTGGCGACCGCATGACGCTGGCGACCCTCTCCATCGAGGTTGGCGGCAAGGCCGGGCTGATTCCGCCAACGGGCAAAGCGGCGGCAGATCTGCCGGTTCCCGGCTGGCTGGGGGTGCAGGCGGGGGCCGGCTATGCCCGCAGTGTCGATATTGACCTGGAGCGGCTGGAGCCGCAGATCAGCGCACCGCACTATGTTGATAATGTCACCGATCTAAGCGAGTTGGGGCGGGTGGCGGTGGATGTGGTCTATCTGGGCACCTGCACGAACGGGCGCTATGAAGATATGGCGGCGGCGGCACAGATTCTCAAAGGGCGGCGGCTGGCACCCGGTATGCGCATGATGGTTGTTCCGGCCAGCAGTGAGGGGTTGCGTCAGGCCAGTGATGACGGCACGCTCAGCACGTTGCTCGCTGCCGGCGCGACGGTAGGTACGCCGGGGTGTGGCGCGTGTATCGGGCGGCATATGGGCGTGCTTGCGCCGGATGAGGTCTGTCTGTTCACGGGCAATCGCAACTTCCGGGGGCGGATGGGCAGTCCCCAGGCGAATATCTATCTGGCCTCGCCGGAGGTGGCGGCCGCTACGGCGCTGACGGGCTATATTACGCATCCGCAAGAGGTGATGTAGTTTTGTGCGTCGGCTGTAGCCCGCAGTCCGTAGTTTACGGTTATGCTTTACATAATGTGCCGCAATAGGAGAGGAATCAATGGCTCGGATTTGGATATTTGGCAATGATGTGAATACTGATCAGATTGTGCCGGGCCGGTATGCGCCTTACATGCTGAAGAACGAAGCGGATCTGCGCAAGTATCCCTTCGTCGAGGCGCGCCCGGATTTTGCACCCAATGTGGAGCCGGGGGATCTGATTGTGGCCGGGCCGAATTTTGGCTGCGGCAGCTCGCGCGAGTATGCGCCCCAGGCGCTGAAGATGGTCGGGGTGGGAGCGATTATTGCGCCGCTGTTTGCGCGGATCTTCTTTCGCAATGCGCTGAACCTGGGTATTCCCTGCTTTACTGCCGATCTGACGAAAATCGTTCGGGATGGGCAGCGGGTGGAGTTCAATGTGGAAGAAGGGTTGCTCCTGACTGAGGAGGGTGAGCGGATCGAACTGCCGGCCCCGCCGACATTTATGCGCGAGGTCTGGTCTGCCGGGGGCATTGTGCCCTTCTACCGGACGTATGGACGCTTTCCGGGAGAAGCTTAGGGGTTAGCGGGTGTATAACCCCTGATCTACAATATCTTAATCCATGCAAGTATGTATTATTCCAGGTGACGGCATTGGTCGTGAGGTCATCGACGCGGCGCTGCAGGTGTTGCAGGCGGTGGCGGGTGAACTGCCGCTGGAAACGGCTACGGCGCAGGCCGGGTGGGGCACGTTTCAGGCGACAGGAACCGCGCTGCCCGACGCAACCCTGAATCTGGCCCGCTCGTCCGATGCGGTACTCTTCGGCGCGGTGGCTTCGCCGAGTCACGCGGTTCCCGGCTACCGCAGCCCGATTGTGGCGCTGCGGCGGGAGCTGAACCTCTACGCCAATATTCGTCCGACCAGATCGATCGATGGAATTGGAAGTACCCGTTCCCCGGCGGCTCCGGTTGATCTGGTGGTGGTGCGCGAGAATACCGAAGGGCTGTACGCGGGTCGTGAGCGGCTGGAAGATGATGGTGATACCGCCATTGCCGAGCGGGTCGTCACCCGGCGGGGCAGCGAGCGGATCGTCCGCCATGCGTTTACCCTGGCCGATCAGCGGCGTGCTGCCGGAACGACCGGCGGCAAAGTGACGGTGGTTCACAAAGCCAATGTCTTGCGCGTCACCGATGGCCTCTTTCGTGAGGTGGCGCTGGCGGTGGCCCAGGACTACCCCCACATTGCCCTGGAGGAGTTGCTGGTGGATACGGCAGCCATGCGGCTGGCGCAGTCGCCGGAGCGGTTTGACATAATTGTTACCACCAACATGTTTGGCGATATTCTCTCGGATGTGGCCTGCATTCATGGCGGGGGGCTGGGATTGGCAAGCAGCGCCAATATCGGTGACCGGCAGGCGTTGTTTGAGCCGGTCCACGGAGCCGCGCCCGACATTGCCGGTCAGGGAGTCGCCAACCCGCTGGCGGCGATTGGTTGTATCGCTATGCTGCTGGAGTGGGCTACGCGTCGGCAGGGGGATGGCGGCGAAATATACGCGCAGGCAGCGCAGCGCGTGCGGGCGGCGGCAGCGGAGACCCTACAGCATGGCCCTTACCCGCCGGACCTGAGGGGCACGGCGACAACCGGCGAAGTGACCGCGGCGGTGATTGCCCGGGCCACATCCGATATGTAAATATTCTGATATCTAATGACACATAAGGAAGGTACTATAATGAATGTAACATGCACTGAATGCGGCGCGGAATTTGCCATTCCCGACGACACCCTGGTTGGTGAGATTGTCACCTGCCCCGAGTGTGGCGTCGAGTTAGAAGTTGTCAATCTGGACCCGCCAACGGTGGCACCGGCTCCGGAAGTCGAAGAAGACTGGGGGGAATAGTATGCGTATCGCCGTTCTCTGTTCGCGTATTCGGGCCGAGGAGAAATTGCTCCTGGCCGAGTTGGAGCGTCGTGGTCAGGAGTATACCCGGATCGATGATCGGGGCCATGTCTTTGACATGCACGCTTATGATTACCCGTTTGATGTCGTGTTAGAGCGCGCTATTCAGCACAGCCGCGCGGTCTACATGCTTAAGATCTTTGAAGATGCAGGCATTCCAACGGTAAACTCACATCGGGTTGCTGTTACCTGTGGGGATAAGTTTCTGGTGTCACAGGCAATGATCCATGCCGGGATACCAACACCGCGCTGTAAGCTGGCCTTTACGCCGGAGAGTGCGCTGGAGGCGATTGAGCAACTGGGCTATCCGGTGGTGCTCAAGCCGGTGGTAGGCTCGTGGGGCCGCATGGTTAGCAAGATCAACGATCGGGATGCAGCCGAGGCGATATTGGAGCATCGCAGTGTGTTGGGCAATTATCAGCACTCGATTTTCTACATCCAGGAGTATATCGACAAGCCCGGTCGTGATATTCGCAGCTTTGTGATTGGTGATGAGTGTATCGCCGCGATTTATCGTACCAGCAACCACTGGATTACCAACACGGCGCGGGGTGGACTGGCGACTAACTGCCCGGTGACGCCCGAAATGGCCGACATGAGTCTGCGGGCGGCGCAGGCCGTCGGCGGTGGGGTGGTTGCCATCGATATCCTGGAGACGAAAGACGGGCGGATGCTGGTGAATGAGGTCAACTACACTATGGAATTCCGCAACAGCATCGAGACTACCGGGGTAGATATTCCCGCGCGGATTATCGACCATGTTCTGGCGATGGGCCGGCGATGAGTGTCGATAATGCGCGGCCCTGGCAGGTGTTACGCCAGGTGACGGTCTATGCGCACCCGCTGATCCAGGTGCATCGCGCTGATGTGCAGTTGCCCGACGACACCATCGTGGATGGGTACCATGTCGTTGAGCTGGCGCATCCCGCTGTGGGGATTGTACCGGTCGGCGCTGATGGGCGTATCTTGCTGATTGAACATTATCGTTTTATTACTGATACGGTCGGGTGGGAAGTGCCCGCCGGTCGGGTTGACGACGGTGAAGATCTGCCGGGAACGGCCGCGCGTGAACTGCATGAGGAGACCGGCTACCGCGCCGACACGCTGGACTATCTGGGGATGTACCACTCCAGCAATGGGTTTTCCAACCATACGGTGCATCTCTATCTGGCTTCCGGATTGCAGCAGGTGGACGCGGTGCAGGACCGGAACGAGGTGATGCGGCTGGCATGGTTTACCCCGCAGGAGATCTGGACCATGGTCGGGAAGAACCAGATTCGCAATGGCCTGACCCTGACGGCCCTCCTGTGGCACATTGCCCGGATGCGTGAGACGTGAAACGTGCGGCGCGAAACGTGAAGCGTGAAACGTGAAACGTGAGCATGAAGTGAAGATGAGGATTGACGCATGAGTCTACGAGTTTCCGTGGTGGGGGCATCGGGTTATGTGGGGGGCGAACTGCTGCGGCTGCTGCTCTGGCATCCCGAGGTGACGGTGCAGCAGGCGACCAGCGGACGGAACACCGGGCGCTATCTGCATCAGGTGCATCCCAACCTGCGCAGTAGCGCCGGGTCAAAACGGACGGCGATCCAGTTTGTTCACCCGGATAAACTGGAGGAGTGCGATCTGCTCTTCCTGGCGCTGCCCCATGGTCAGGCGGCGCGCGCCATTGAGCGGTATGCCGGGCTCGCGCCGCGCATTATCGACTGTAGTGCCGATTTTCGTCTGCGCGATGCCGCGACCTATCAGCGCTGGTATGGCAGCCCACATCCCGCCCCCGCCTGGCTGGAGCGGTTTGTCTATGGTCTGCCGGAGATAAACCGGGAGGCGCTGCGGGGAGCGAACTATGCCAGCGGGGTGGGCTGCAATGCTACCGCAACCAATCTGGCGTTGCTGCCCCTGGTGCAGGCCGAACTGATCGATCCCGCGCGTCCGGTGCTGGTTGAAGTCAAGGTGGGCTCGTCGGAGGGCGGTGCCGAGGCCGGCGAGAGCAGCCATCACCCGGAGCGGGCCGGGGTAGTGCGCTCGTTTGCGCCGGTTGGTCACCGGCACACCAGCGAGGTGCATCTGGTGACGGGCCTGACCGATGTACATATGTCGGTGACATCGGTGGAACTGGTGCGCGGTGCGCTGGCAACGGCACAGGTTTTCGCGGGACGCACCCTGGCGGAGAAGGATCTCTGGCAGGCGTACCGCGCCTTTGCCCGCGAGCAGTCCTTTGTGCGGATCGTCAAGGAGCGCTCGGGCATCCATCGCTTCCCGGAGCCCAAACTGGTCGCCGGGAGCAACTTCGCCGATATTGGCTTCGCCCTGGATGCGGAGAGCGGAAGGATTGTCAGTATCTGCGCAATTGATAATCTGATGAAGGGCGCAGCCGGCAGTGCAGTCCAGTGCATGAATCTGATGTGTGGCTTTGATGAAACCGCCGGGCTGGAATTCCCAGGTTTACATCCGGTTTAACGGTTAGGGGTTAGGGGTTAGGGGTTAGGGGTTAAGAATTCAAACATGTATTTACCCATAACGGTTAACGATGAACCCCTAACCGTTAACCGTTAACCCCTAACCCATATGGTGAAGAATAATGCTTGTGATTAAAGTTGGTGGGAGTGCCGGGATTGATTATGATGCGCTGTGCGCGGACCTGGCGACGCTCTGGCAGGCGGGGCAGCGACTGGTGCTGGTGCATGGCGGCTCGGCGGAGACGAACCAACTCTCGGAGGCACTGGGCCATCCGCCGCGCTTTGTGACCTCGCCGAGTGGCTATACCAGTCGCTATACCGACCGGCGTACGCTGGAGATCTTTGAGATGGTCTACTGCGGAACGGCGAACAAGGGACTGGTCGAGCGGCTACAGCGGTTGCAGATCAATGCCGTGGGATTGAGCGGCCTTGATGGACGGCTTCTGCAGGGCAAGCGTAAGGCGGCGATCCGCATCATCGAGAATGGCCGCCAGCGCGTGCTGCGCGACGACTGGACCGGCACCGTTGAGCGGGTGAATGCCGATCTGCTCAGGCTGCTGCTGGATCAGGGCTATTTGCCGGTGATTGCACCCCTGGCATGCAGTGAGGCAGGTGAGGCGCTCAATGTGGATGGCGACCGCGCTGCCGCCGCGATTGCCGCCGCGCTCAACGCTGAGACGCTGCTGCTGCTCTCGAATGTGCCTGGCCTGCTGCGCGAGTTCCCCGACGAGAACTCATTGATCCCGCGCATCCCGCGCGCCGAGATCGAAGCCTACCTGCCTTATGCCGAGGGCCGGATGAAGAAGAAGGTGCTGGGCGCGGGTGAGGCGCTGGAGCAGGGCGTGGGTCGGGTCATTCTGGGCGATGCCCGCGCCCCCGACTCGGTGTCCCGTGCCCTGGCGGGTGCGGGAACGGTGGTGGAGTGACAGGCGTCAGGTGATTGCGGTGTTGATTGCGGCCAGCGATGCATGACGAAGAATCGCCCGCAGGTTCTGCGCTTGCGGGCAGCATTACTCCTCAGTCGGACGGGGCACCTCGCGCATGCTGAACTGTTTCACCCGGAAATGGGGTTCAAATGCATTGAACAGATCGAGGTACTGCTCCAGGTAGCGTGTCAGCAAAAAATTCCGGCGGACTGTCTCCTGAGCCTTCTGCCCCGATCACGCTCCATACGCCCCAACCTGCTCAATATACTCGAGTGACTGGTGGCGAAAGTAAGTGTTGTAGAGTTCGGCGTAGTGCCCGCCCTGTGCCAACAGTTGCCGGTGGTTGCCCTCCTCGGTAATCTGCCCCGCGCGCATCACGATAATCCGATCGGCGGAGCGAATGGTTGAGAGGCGGTGCGCAATGATAATGCTGGTGCGTCCGCGCATCACCAGGTCCAACCCCGCCTGGATCTGTGCCTCGGTCAACGGGTCCACGCTGGCGGTGGCCTCATCCAGAATAAAGATCGCCGGGTCTTGCAGCAGCACCCGCGCCAGCGCGACCAGTTGTCGCTGTCCCAGCGAGAGTCGCCCGCCCCGCTCGCCCACCTGGGATTGCAGCCCCGCCGGCAGGTCGTCTACCCATTCTCCGCCACCGATCTGGCGCGCAATCTGGGCAACCGCTTCATCGTCGGCATCTTCACGGCCATAGCGGATGTTATCGGCAACCGTACCGGCGAAGAGAAACGGCGACTGCGGCACCAGCCCGAGCCGGCGGCGATACTGCGCCAGATCCAGTTGGCGGATATCACGTCCGTCGATCAACAACCGGCCGCCCTGGAACTCATAAAAGCGCATGATCAGCCGGACCAGGCTGGACTTGCCCGCCCCGGTATGCCCGACAACCGCGATGGTCTGGCCCGCCGGAATATCCAGGGAGAAGTCGCGTAGAACCGGTTCGCCTTCGCGGTAGCTAAAGTCCATATTCTGGAAGGTAATTCGCCCATGCAGATGGGGTACTGGCTCCTGCGCCGTCTGCACTACGCGCGGTTCGGCATCGATCAGGGCGAAGACGCGCTCGCTGGCGGCCAATCCCTGCTGGAACTGACTCCAGAACGAGGCGATGCTGGTCAGCGGGAAGTAGAAGATCGCCAGGCTCTGCACAAAGAGATACCAGTCGCCCGCCGAGAAGCGATTCTCGATAGCCCACCGCCCGCCGAAATAGATCACCAGCGCCGTGCCGACCCCGGCCAGAATGTCGAGCAGCGGGAAGATCGTGTTAAAGACCAGCCCCTGCCGTAGCCGGACAGTGTAGGCCAGCCGGTTGGTCACATTAAAGTCGGCATAGATCGCCGCCTCCTGCCGGAAGTTCTTCGCCACCGCGATACCGCTGATCGTCTCCTGGATCTTTGCGTTGACCGAGGCAATCGCCCGCTGTGCCCGCTGCGAGGTGCGGCGCGCGATCCGGCGAAAGCTCAGCGCGGTGATAAAGACCAGCGGGGCCACCGCTATGGTGATCAGCGCCAGTGGTGGGCTGATCACGAACAGCACAATGATGATAATCAATACCAGCAGCAGTTGGCTCAACAGTTCAATCGTCAGCGTAACCACCGTGGCAAAATCTTGCGTGTCCGAGGTTACCCGACTGACAATCTTACCCGAGCTGTATTGATCATAGAAGGAGAGATCGCGCTGGGTGACGGCGGCAAAAGCATCCTCGCGTAGTGCCAGCACCACGTCGCCGACCGCTCGCGCCGAGAACTGCTGCCGGATGAAGTTGAAGAACCAGCCGAGCGAACCCAGGACCGCGATGCCACCCGCCAGCGCCAGCAGCACCTGCGCCGTCGGATTCCCCGCCAGCAGGTCAATCCCCCGCGATACGGCAATCGGCATGACCGTTTCAGCCAGGGCTGCCAGGAGCACCATGGCGACAACAGTTGCCATAATCCAGGCGTGGGGCCGAAAGTAGGCGATAATTCGCCGGATGAGCGCCAGATCGCTATAGGTGCGATCATACTCCTCAGCCTCAAGGCCATCGAAAATGAAACCCATATGGTTACCTTATGCCTCCTCTGCATCGAGATCGATGCCCAGTGCCCGCAGTCGCGTCGCTAATATATCGAATGATTGCCTGCCTGCTCCATCACAGTTCCGGCGGCTCAATCCCCAGTTCGCGCAGCCGTGCCCAGGCCGCCTCCTTCGCCGCTCGCTCCGTTGCCGCGTCCGCCTCGGCTGCCTCAGCCTGGGTGTGGCGCATCTGGCCCTCGCGGTCGTAGAGCCGCAGGAAGAT
>CAKZQX010000547.1 GCA_937141995.1 uncultured Chloroflexaceae bacterium
CCGCCGGACAGAGCAGTGCTAATAGCAAGAGCTTTCAAATAACCGGGCTTATGTGGTTCCTTTTTTGAAAGGGGATATCGCCTCCGGCAGGGCGGAAGAAATCATCCTGTGTTCACAAACATGTTGCACTATGTGCAACATGTTTGTGAACACAGCTAAAAACGTACCATGCTGCCGCACGTGAATCTGGCTTTCATCGGGTGAAACGTCCGGTTTGCATGTTAACCGCGTAACTCGTGTCAAATAACACGAGTTACGCGGTTGCTCACCCAAAAGGAAATTTCGCCTCCGGCAGGACGGAACCGACCTTTCTTTTCCCCGAACATGTGGCTCCTTGAGCCACATGTTCGGGGAAAAGAAAAAAGAAGTACCATGCTGCCGCAGGCGAATCTGACTTCCATCTTGCCAAACGTGCAGTTTGAAGGCCCACCGCGTAACTCGTGTTATTTGAAAGGTATTGGTGCTAATGGTCGTGGTTTGATAATATGCTATGATAGACGCAGAACGGCCCTTTGAAGTGCGGGAGCAGGGTTCTCGCCAGTGAAGACGAGGAGTGCGGGAGCCCTGTTCCCGCGAATGAGGACGAGCTATGCTAACCCTTCCAGGCTATCACATCACAGAACAAATGTATGAAAGCACCAGTTCGCTGGTCTATCGTGCGCGTCAGGAGAGGGATGATCGGTCGGTGATCATTAAAGTTTTAAAAGAAGCCTATCCCACGTCGCAGGATCTGATCCGCTATCGGCAGGAATATGCCATAACCAGCAAGCTCAAGTTAGCCGGCACAATCCGGGCATATAGTCTGGTACCCTACCAGCGTACCCTCGCCATCATTTTTGAGGATTTCGGCGCTGAGTCGTTAATGATCTTACGCCACTCCGGCAAGTTCGTGCTGTGCGCCAAACAACCGGAAGCGTTTTTAAAGATTGGTATTCAAATTACCCGCATTCTGGGTGAGATCCACGAATCGCACATTATTCATAAAGATATTAATCCGCATAATATTGTCCTGAACCCGACGACCGGACAGTTAAAAATTATTGATTTCGGTATCGCAACGCGCCTGCCCCGCGAAAACCCCATTATCAACAATCCGGGGGTGCTGGAAGGCACGCCGGCTTATATCTCACCGGAACAAACCGGACGGATGAATCGCAGTCTCGACTACCGCACCGATTTCTATTCGCTGGGTGTCACCCTGTACGAACTGTTGACCGACAGCCTGCCGTTTGTGACGGATGATCCGCTGGAGTTGGTGCATTGCCACATTGCCCGCCGGCCGGTTCCGCCGTGTGAGCGCAACCGGGATATTCCCCAACCGGTTTCCGATATTATTATGAAACTGCTGGCAAAAAATGCTGAGGATCGCTACCAATCGGCGCATGGCATTAAAGCGGACCTGGCATACTGCCTGGACAACCTGGAGGATCTGCCGGATATCACTGACTTCACGCCGGGCCAGGCGGACTTCTCCGGCCGGTTTTATCTGCCGCAAAAGCTGTATGGTCGGGAGGAGGAGCTTCGCTCTTTACTGCAAGCCTTTGCGCGTGTAAGTTCCGGCGCGAACGAGTTAGTTCTCGTCACCGGCTATTCCGGCGTGGGCAAAACCGCGCTGGTGCAAGAAGTATATAAACCGATGACCGAGAAACGCGGGGATTTTATTGCCGGCAAGTTTGATCAGTTTCAGCGCGATATTCCTTACTCTGCCTTTAGCCGGGCATTTCACCAACTCTGCTCTCACATTCTTACCGAGAGCGCCGAGAGCATTGCACGCCGGCAAAGAGACATTCTGCAGGCGGTTGGCGACAATGGACAACTCCTGATCGATATTATCCCCAGCCTGAAACAGGTGATTGGCATGCAACCCGCCGTCCCGTCTGTCGGTCCGCAGGAGGCCGAGCATCGCCTGCATCGCACCTTCACCCGGTTTGTTCAGGCCATCAGTGGCGCACAGCATCCGCTGGTCATCTTCATGGATGATCTGCAGTGGGCCGATGCAGCGTCGTTACGGTTGCTCACCCTCTTGCTGACTGATCCCGACATACAGCATCTGCTGGTCATCGGATCATACCGCGACAACGAAGTGCCGGCGGGCCATCTGTTGCGCCTGACGCTTGCCGAAATCGAAAAAGCCGCCGCAACGACTAATCACATTTCGGTGCATAACCTCAGTGATGATGATGTTGCGGCCCTGGTTGCCGACAGTTTAAATTGTAGCCGTTCGTATAGTCAATCCTTGAGCACACTGGTGTACGAAAAAACAGCCGGCAATGCCTTCTTTGTTAATCAGTTTATCCAGTCCCTGGTTGATGAAGATCTCCTGACTTTTACCCCGCCGGCGCGTGGTGGTGGGCAAAAGGGCCGCTGGACCTGGGATGTTGACGAGATCCGGGATCGAGGCGTAACTGACAATGTGATCGATCTGCTGGCGGGAAAAATCAGCCGACTTGCGCCGACAACCCAACACACGCTGAAGTTAGCGGCGTGTGTCGGCAACACCTTCGATCTGAAAACACTGACTATCATTAGCGAACATGCCATCATTGCGACGCTCAGGCATGTGCTGGTCGGCGTTGCGGAAGGTCTGCTTATTCCGCTGGATGATCACTACAAATCGCTGGTGATGATGGAGGATGGCGCACTAGCTTCAGAGTATATGACCGCGCTGGATGGCGCAACCGAGGGGGCCGTGTTCAAGTTCGCCCACGACCGTATTCAGCAGGCGGCCTACTCCCTGATAGAACCGGATCGCCGCCATGCAATTCATGCGCACATCGGGCGGTTGCTGCTCGCCAACACCGCATCGGACGCCCTGCCGGAGGCGCTCTTCAATATTGTTAACCAACTCAATCATGGGACGGCGTTGATCGAGCCGGTGGCGGAAAAGCGCGAGTTGGCCCGGTTGAATCTACTGGCCGGCCGGCGGGCGAAATCAGCCACGGCGTATGCCTCGGCGCTGCGGTACCTGCATATAGGCATAGAACTCTTGCCCGCGGACGACTGGCAGACTGCGTATGATCTCACGCTGGAGCTCTATGTGACCGCCACGGAGAGTGCCTACCTGAAGGGCGATTTTGCCCTGATGGAAGAGCATGCCGTCGTCGTGATCCGCAACGCCCGCACCCTGCCGGATCAGGCGACTGTTGCCGAGAGCCGGATACGCGCCT
>CAKZQX010000548.1 GCA_937141995.1 uncultured Chloroflexaceae bacterium
ATGAGAAGGTGATCACGACCAGTTGCTGTACGACGCTGGTTTGCAAGAAACATACCATGCATAACATGCAAGGAGGCGAGGCGATGGCACCGAAGAAGAAGGCGCTGGTGCTCTCCGGTGGGGGCGGGCGTGGCGCGTACCATATCGGCGTGCTGGAGGCGCTGGTAGCCCAGGGCTGGATGGAGGATGGCAAGGGGCCGGATATCATCGCGGGCACCTCGATTGGCGCGATAAATGCCGCCGCGATTGCCTCCGGCCTGACGGTTGCCCAGCTTAAACAGCGCTGGATGGCGATGCACACCGAGGATGTGCATCGCCTCTCGTCCGATCTACCCGCCGTGGCCCGCCCGCTGCTGCGCTTCTTGATGCGCAGTGTGCTGACCTCCGATGCGCATGGTGGGGCGCAGATGCAACTGCCCGAAGCGGAGCGTGGTCTCTCCCCGCAGGGACTGTTCGACCGACTGGGGCAACTCTTCCGCACCCGGCCCTTCCGCAGCCTGCTGGATACGACCCCCTGGCGCTATACCCTCAGCCACTGGCTGGACTTTGAGCGGATCAACAGTCCGGATGCCCCCGCGCTGCTGCTGACGGCGACCGAGCTGCAGAGCGGCGCACTGCAGATCTTCTGCAACCGGCGGATCAAGGAGCGCCCGGAAGAGCGGTTGACGATTGAGCATCTGATGGCCTCATCGAGTATTCCGATTGTCTATCCATGGACCGAGATCGGCAGCGGCAAGTATTGGGATGGGGCACTGCTGGCGAATACGCCGCTGGGGTCGGTGATTGACCTGGCGGGAGGCGAGGATGTGGACATCCTGGTAGTAATGATGACGCCCTGGAACGCCGACGACAATGAACTGCGCCGGCTTGCCGACAACCGGCAGATGCCCGACGATCTGGTGCAGGCGCTGACGTTGACGCTGGACTGGACGCTGCTGGCCTCGTATCGCGCGGCGGTGAAGATGCTCCGGCGCAGCAATCAACTGGCCGAGGCCGCCGCGAAGCTGGCACGCGCCGCCGATCTGACCGGCGATGAGAGCCTGCGCATGACCGGGCCGATTCCCCCGCGCATCTCCGAGCCTACCGTGATTGCCCCGGAAAAGCTTATCCCGCTTGACTGGATTATCGACTACGAGGAGCAGAACCATCAGGTGCTGTTTACGCAGGGCCGGGCAGATGCGGAGCGGGTGCTGGGTTTACGGGTTGACGGGTAGGGGGTAGGGGTTAACGGTTAGGGGTTAGGGGTTAGGGGTTAACGGTTAGGGGTTAGGGGTTAACGGTTAGGGGTTAACGATTAGGGGTTACGGGTTCATGCTGAACGCGGACGGCGGACGGCGGACGGCGGACGGCGGACGGCGGAGCGCTGAGTTTGTGCTATACTGTTACAGTGTCTCTAGCAAGTATGAATAGCCCATATACGAATGGTAGAAGATACCATTACAACGACCGATATAACGCTTGATCATGTGCCGGCGCTGGCACGCCGCTTACATCCGGTTGATCAGGCCCGCCTGATTGCACGGCTGGCCCCAACGATTGAGCAGGTCGTCACCGTTTCCCCCGCGTCGGAACAGGCGACCCCGCCACCGTTGCGGGGTCTTCTCGCCGATCTGGGCACCGCTCCATCCGATAGCGATATCACCGACGTTCAATATGAAATGTGGAGTAACTTTCCACACTACATCTGCGGGTGCCGTTAGTTATACGAGTTACGCGGTTACCATGCAACCGAGACGTCTGCCCTGACGGAAGCCCGACTCGCCTGCGGCAGCATGGTACTGACTTATTCTTTTTCACAAAAATGTTGCTCACAGAGCAACATTTTTGTGAGAAAATCCAGAATCTTCCACATCTTCTTGCCACGCTACCCCGTACCTGGCATCTCACACCTATACTACCGTTTGTTGCGCCGTCTGGAGATCTGGATCGTGCCAGTGCTGACATTCGCGTTCGTTGTGCAGTTAGTGGGGTACCAGCGTAATCTGGAACCAGCGCTGCCAGGTTGCAGTTGCAGGCGATGACAACACATCGGTATGAGGTTCGGGGTATGAGCAACCAGTTTCTAGCCACCAAATTTCACATCCCCCCCTGGCGCGCTACGGTGATCTCCCGTCCGCGGCTGCTGGAGCGGCTCACCGCCGGGTTGCGCGACAACCGCAAGTTGACGCTGGTCTCCGCTCCGGCCGGGTATGGCAAAACGACCCTGATCACCGGCTGGTTGCATGCACTGGCGCAGGCGAACGCCGACCGGCGCGTCACCTGGCTGGCGCTAGGCGATGCCGACAATGATCCGGCGCGGTTTCTGTACTACTGGCTGGCGGCATTCCAGCAGGTAGATGCGGCGCTCAACGAGAAACTTCAGCCCCTGGTGAGCCTGCCCCACCTGCCGCCAACGACCGTTCTGCTGGATACCCTGCTCAACGAACTGGCGATCCACACCTCGCCCTTGCTGCTGACCCTGGACGATTATCATGTTATCACCCACCCGGACATTCACGCGGCGCTGGATTATTTTATCGAGCACCAGCCGGCGCATGTGCATCTGGTGCTGACCACCCGCGCCGACCCACCTTTGCCGCTGGCCCGCCTGCGGGCTCGGAGCCAGATGACCGAGATCCGCGCGCGTGATCTGCGTTTCACGCCGGAGGAGGCGCACCAGTTTTTCGCCGACGCGCTGAATCTGCCCCTGGACGCGGAGGCGCTCCAGGCGCTGGATGAACGTACCGAGGGCTGGGCGGCGGGTTTACAACTGGCCGGGTTGGCGCTGCAAAATCAGCCTGATCTCCAGCGCTTTATCGCAACCTTTCGCGGCAGTCACCGCTATGTGCTGGACTACCTGGCGGAGGAAGTCCTTCGCCGGCAGGGAGAGGAGGTGCGCGCCTTCCTCACCCAGACCAGCATTCTCGACCGATTTAACGCCGACGCCTGTTCTGCCCTCACCGGACGAACGGATGCGCAGGCAGTCATTGCGCACCTGGAGCGGGTCAACCTCTTCGTTGTTCCGCTGGATGATGAGCGCATCTGGTATCGCTACCATCACCTCTTCGCCGATTATCTGCGGACGCTGCTCACCCGGTCCGAACAGGCTGCGTTAAACCGGCGGGCCGCGACATGGCACGCAGCCAACGGCCTGCCGGTAGATGCGGTGCAGTACGCCCTCGCCGCCGATGATGCCGGGTTTGCCGCCGATATGATCGAGCGGGCCTTGCAGGAGGATACAACCTGGTCGGGCGGGAATGTTGCCCTGTTATCCTCCTGGCTGGATGCCCTGCCTCCGCAGGCGTTGCAGGAACGGCCCCAGTTGAGTTTGAATGCCGCGCGCATTCTCTACCTGGCGGGGCGTTTTGACCAGGCGGAAGCCTGCATCGCGCAAACTGAGCACACCCTGTCGGCACAACCGGAAACCGCCGAAACCGAGCAGATGCGGGCATTGGCGGCGCTGTATCGCGGTTCCATCGCCGCCGTCCGGGGCGATGCGCAGCAGGCGCTGGCGCAGACCCACTTTGCCCAGGCGCGCCTGCCACGGGCGGATCACCTGGCGCATGCACAGGCATTGTTCAGCCTGGGGCTGGCGTATGAACTCTCCGGTCAGACGGCACTTGCCGTCCAGAACTATATCCAGTCGAGTGAAGAAGCAACCGCGGCCGGTGTGCTATTTCCGGCGATCCATGCACGTTGCGCCGCAGCACAGGCACAGATCCTCCAGGGGCGGTTGCATCTGGCCGAGCAGAGCTGTCACGCTGCCATTGAGCTTGCCGGCGCTGCGCGCCTGGCTCCGCTGGGGCTGGCCTGGTCCATTCGCGGCGGCATTGCCCTGGAGCGCAACGATCTCGCCACCGCCGGGCAGCACTTGCAGGAAGGGATTGCGCTGGCGCGTCAGGGTGGCCTGATGGATGATGTTGTTGTGGGGCTGGCATTTCTGGCACGGTTGCATGCGTATCAGGATGATCCGACGGGGGCCCTCGCCACCATGGGGGAAGCACAATCCATCATCCGGGGGTACGGAGTTGAACGGATGGACATACTGGCGGCGGCGCATCGGGCGCGCCTGCTGCTCTACCTGGGGCAGCAGTCAGCGGCGGCGGAGTGGGCCACGGCATATCAAGCCGTTCGTGGCGAGTCACCCCGCGCCTTTGAAGAGCTGACGCTGGCGCGCATCCTGGCGGCAACCGGCACGCTGGACCCGCTGCCGACCATCCTGCAACCGCTGCTGGAACAGGCAGAGGCAGCCGGGCATGGGCAAACCTGGATCGAGGTGATGCTGCTACTGGGAGTATTGCATCAGGCCCGGCAGGACACGCCCGCCGCGCTGGGCCGGCTTGAGCAGGCGCTGCGCCGGGCCGCCCCCGAAGGCTACGCACGCATCTTTCTGGATGTCGGTCAACCGCTGTTCGCGCTGTTACCCCCGGCGCGTCATGCCGCCCCCCAATTTGTGGACACCCTCCTGGACATGGGTCGGCCTGACGGCACAGCTCCCGCCGTGCCCCAGGCGCACTTATCCGAACCGCTCAGCGACCAGGAAC
>CAKZQX010000549.1 GCA_937141995.1 uncultured Chloroflexaceae bacterium
TCTTTTTTCTGTTTCGCAAAAATTTGCACAAAGTGCAAATTTTTGCGAAACAGAACCGGTTTCTTCCGCCCTGCCGGAGGCAAATCCCGGCCGCTTGTGCGTGACCGCGTAAGTCCTGTCATTGACAGGACTTACGCGGTGCGCCTTCAAACCGGACAGTTACCCCGATGAACGCCAGATTCGCCTGCGGCAGCATGGTACTCTTTGATCTTATTTCACACAACATTTGCACTATGTGCAAATGTTGTGTGAAATAAAGATGGGTTCTTCCGCCCTGCCGGAGGCGAATCGGGCCATTCGTCCAGACAACCACCTGGTTTGGAACTGACCGCGTAACTCGTGTTATTGATAGGACTTACGCGGTTGAGATCCAAACCGGACGTTTGACCCGATGAACGCCAGATTCGCCTGCGGCAGCATGGTCCTGTTTGATCTTTTTTCACACAACATTTGCACTATGTGCAAAAATTTGTGTGAAAAGATGGGTTCTTCCGCCCTGCCGGAGGCGAAATACGCCGTTATTGAAAGCAAACGGTCCGTTTGAACATGCATCGCGTAACGCGTGTCATTGATCCAGTTTGCCGGTCTGCGTGGCGACCAGACGGCGGGTAGCGGCTTCGCCGGTCTGGGCATGCTGCGAGCGCAGTTCGGCCAGGCGGGCCACGTCAACCAGGACGACAATCTCGTCACCGATGTCCAGGCAGGTTTCCAGCTTGAGCGGCAGCACCTGCGCCTCGTTCCGCCGCACGGAAATCACCAGTACCTGCGCCTGCTCCCGTATCTGGCGGATCTGTTGACCGACGAAGGCATCCCCTGCCTGGATCGTGAGCGTCACGGTTGAGTAGAGCCGACTACCGATCTCGATAGCACGCTCAATACCACACACGATTGACGCCGCCGCCAGGGTTGGCGCGGCCAGCGCCGAGGTGCTGAACACCGTATGCCGCCCAAAAAGTTCCTCTAACTGCTCGGCCATCACATCGCTAAACACCCGCAGCACCAGATGCAGATCCGGTCGCAGACGGCGTGCCGCCAGGCCGATCTGAATGTTGACCAGTTTATCACTGGTTACGGCCGCCACCGAGTAGGCCCGTCCCAACCCGGCAGCCTGCAGCAATTCCGGGTTGCGCGCATCCCCGCGAATAACGCGAATGCCCAGCGCTTCAATCTCAGAGACGAGCGGACCATGGGTGTCTTGCTCACAGATGACCACGATTTCCGGGTCGCGCTGCATATCATACAATGCCTTCACCACGCGGTAGCCCACCTTGCCCAGGCCACAGACAATCACCGTGTTGAACTGGGGCGAGGGGCGTTGCAACTGGGGCGGATGCAGAAAGCCCAGTTTGCTGCGCTGATTGAACATGCGCGCCTGTTCCAGCGATCCGAGCGATCCCAGCAGCAGCACCGTGTCGCCGCCTTCGATCCGGCTCATCAGGCTGACCCGGCGTTCCCGCCCCTGTGCATCAATATGATAGATCAGACGTACATCATACTGCTCCTCAATGGTCTGGACAAATCCGCAGAGCCGGCTTTCGGCATTCACACTGATCTCCGAAACTCCAATTATCCTATCAACAAGCGGCAGGACATGCACAATATCCCGGCTGACCGTGGCGGCCGCCAGGGTAGCCGCACCCAGGGCCGATGAGCTAAAGGCCGAGTTGACGCCAAAACTGCGCTCCAGGTTGGTATCCAACTCATCGCTAAAAATCCGCATCACCATCTGGACCGGGGGGTGGTAGTGGCGCGCGGCCAGGGCAATCTCAATATTGAGCAGGTCATTGTTGATGGCCGCGATAACACTACGGGCACGTACCAATCCGGCGTGGCGCAGCACATCCGGCTCACGGGCATCGCCCTGAACCACAGGAACCTTCAGCTTCAGGGCCGGCGACACAAACTCGCTATTCCAGTCCTGCTCTACCACCACCACCTCGTAGCCTGCATCCAGCAGTTGCAGCATCACCCGGTAGGAGACGCGCCCCAACCCACAAAGGATCACATGGTCATGAAAAGTCTTTGCCAGCGAGATCTGCCAGCCCTCGCGCCGGCTGCTCTTGTCCAGCAAAAACCGCCCAAAATCGAGCACGCTCTGAAAGATCAGCGCCACGCCCAGCAGCGGCGTGATAAAAAAGAGCGCCTGACCGATACGATCCTGCGCCGGCCAGTCCAGATTAATCTCGAAGACATACATGCGAATGGTTTCAAAGAGCGCCTGGGGCAGTGACAGGCAGGGTGTGCCGTTGCAGGGCGAACTGGTAAAGAAAAAGGCCAGGTAGAAGGTATTGACCACCGTCAGAATGCAAAACCCGAGCAGCGGAATTTTCGCCTCGCGCAGCAGTGTCCAGACATCATGCAGATACGCCCGCACCAGGCGAGTCGGGTGGTAGCGGCGACGGCGGCGCAGACGCTCCACGCGGAGTTCGTTTGCAGAAACACGATCAGGCATGCGTAACTCCGGATTAGCCTTCCGCCGGTTGATTACTCACCTCGATCAAGCGCTCCAGGCGCGGACGCGCTTCGTCGTACCGATTGTGAAAAT
>CAKZQX010000550.1 GCA_937141995.1 uncultured Chloroflexaceae bacterium
ACATCAACAAAGTGCCAGTAGTTGGCGCAGGCCTCGACCATCCAGTGCCGCTCAACCGAGAACCGCCCCTTGATGCCGTTGAGTAGAACGATCAATAAGAAGATAATGCCGGTGATGACGTGAAAGGCGTGCATGCCGGTCATCATAAAGAAGATCGACGCCATTGCGTTGGTGCCGGGTCCACCGATATGCGTAATCGCCTGCGGCCATTCAATTGCGACCACACCCACAAAGAAGCCCAGTCCGAGGATGATCGTAAGGATGGTACTGATGATAAAGCCGCGCTTATCACCATGGGCAATCAGTGTTTCGGCCCGGTTCATAAAGAAGCTACTGAGCAGCAGCACCGAGGTGACAATCAGGCCCAGTTCCTGAGAAAGTTCCGGGCGTTCGCCGCCCAGCAGGTAAAACCGGCTGAAGAAGAGCGCGCCAAACATAAACCCGTCGGAGATAATAAATAGCCACAGGCCGATGCGGGCCGTCCCGACCATATGATGGTACGCGGTATAATCATCGTGATGGGGTGCCAGGCCATGCCCGTCGCCCACCGCAGTATGTGTTGCCATTTAGTGCCCCCCCTCGCTCGAAAAGACGCGCGATACATGCATAAAATATTGAAGAACCACGACGGCCTTGATCAGCGCCAGCAGCAGCAGCAGCCATCCCCAGGGAAGAAAAACACCAATGAAATATTCAATAAGCGTGAGCGCGGCCAGGATACCCAGGATTACCACACCCTGGCGGACCGCGGTTGATTTTTTCATGCGTGCATCATCCATATGTCTGTCTCCTGAATAGTTTGTCCTGTGTGAGCGGTGCGGGCGACGTTTCGCTTATCCAAACTGGTCCATCGCCCGCCGCAACTCAGTTCGTTAACCCAATCCCCGCTTAATCTCCCGGTGCCGGTTCCAGCGCGGGCGTCTGGGGTGGTGCCTCCTCCCGATCTTCTTCGGGTTCTTCCGGTGTGGAGGGATGCATGTCCACATAGACCGAACCGGGCAGACCATAGTCGTAGGGTTCGCCGGTGACTACAAACGGCTCGTCATAGTTATGCTGCGGCATGGGTGAGGGCACCTGCCACTCGGGTGAACGTGAGCGCCACAGGTTGCCCTCGGCAATTTCGCCGTGCCGCGCGCTGTAGATCATGTTGCCCAGGAAAATCAGCACCGATACTCCGATTAAAAATGCCGAGAGGGTGACAAAGAGATGGACATTATCAAAGCCCAGCGCCGGATCATAGTCGGCGATGCGGCGGCGCATACCCATCAGCCCGACCCAGAACATGCCGCCGGTCATAAACCAGAAGGCCGGGGTCATCAGCCAGAAGTGTAGCCAGCCCATCGTCTCATTCATCCGCCGCCCGGTGATCTTGGGGAACCAGTAGTAGATCGCCGCGAAGAAGGGGTAGACAAAGCCCCCAAACATGGTGTTATGGAAATGCCCGACGACAAAATATGAGTCATGCAGATGCAGGTCGGTCGAAACCGTCCCGTGGGGCGGCCCGGTCAGCCCACCAAACAGGAAGACCGTAATCGCCCCCAGGACAAACAGCATCGGCGTGGGGGTTTCGATCTTGCCGCCCCAGAGCGTGCCAACCCAGCTAAAGAACTTTACGCCGGTCGGGACGGCCACCAGCAGGGTGGAGTACATAAACGGCACTCGCAAATACTCCTCCATCCCCGACGTAAACATATGGTGCGCCCAGACCAGGAAGCCGACCAGGGCAATCGCAATCGATGACATCGCAATCCAGCGGTAGCCAAACAGCGGCTTCCGGCAGAAGACCGGCAGCAGTTCGCTGATAATCCCCAGTCCGGGCAGAACGAAGATGTAGACCGCCGGGTGCGAGTAGAACCAGAAGAGATGCTGGAACAGGATAACATTCCCGCCCGCATTCGGGTTAAAGAAGTCCATTCCGAAGAGCCGTTCAAACATCACCAACTGGAAGGAGAGCCCGATCAACTGCGTCGCGGTCAGACCAATCAGCGAGGTAGCAAACGCGGCCCAGACAAAAATCGGCATCCGGAAGAGCGTCATGCCGGTGGTGCGCATGCGCAGCGTGGTAGCGATAATATTCAGCGCTCCCAGGATCGACGAGAGACCGATCACATACACACCCAGGAAGAACATCTGCACGCCGGGAAAGGTGCGCGTGCTGAGCGGTGGATAGCCGGTCCAGCCGGTCTCAAAGCCCCCAAAGAGCAAACTGCTGGCAACCAGCAGCGCGCCGGGTACATTGATCCAGAAGGCAAAGGCATTGAGCCGCGGAAAGGCCATATCGGTCGCACCGATCAACATCGGTACCAGGTAGTTCATCATCGCCGCTACCCCGATCAGGATCGAGGCGATCATGACCATGCCATGTAGACCGATCAGGGAGTTAAACAGATTAAACGAGATAAACTGCAGCCCGGAGGTTGCCAGTTCCGTACGCATGGTCAGGGCAAACAACCCGGCCATCAGGAACAGGATCACGCCCAGCACCCCATACTGGATGCCGATAACTTTGTGATCGTACGAAACCGCAAAATAGCGCCGCCAGCCACGCGGATCTGCACCGTGGGGAATGTGCGGATCACCACCAAGCGAGATCTTGACCCAATCCGTGAGCGAGCCGACTCCGGCCATAAAGCCAACCACACCAACCAACCCGCCGACAACCAGCAGCGGTTCATCGGTTGCCAGGCTCCCAATAACCGGGTCCAGGCCCATCAGTACCCGGATAAACATCACAATAGATGCACCGATGACTGCTCCGATAATCTGACCTAGAAATCCCCGAAAAATAGCGAGGGTAATAATGTTGCTCATACGAACGTTCATACGCGATACTCCTTACGCGCCCCGAAGCGTGCTGATGCAAAAAATTTTCCTGTCTTCTGTCACTTTTCTATCGCCCATAGCTATTCCAGACTCTGGATATAGGCAATCAGATCACTGATCTGCTCCTCGGTCAGCAGATTGCATACTCGCCGCACCAGCTGATCCAGCCCCACCATGCCAATCTCGCCCTGGGACGGGGTTTCATGCACCAGCGCTATGCTGAGAATGCGATTGATGCTCTCTTCGATCGCGCGCTCGGCGGACACCCGGTCGAGCCGGCGCATCTGCATTCTGAGCAGGCTGGCCACCGTCTGCAGGTTGTTTTTGACCCGGTGATGAATTTCCTTATAAAAGGTGCGGTTGGCTTCCAGGGCGCGGTT
>CAKZQX010000551.1 GCA_937141995.1 uncultured Chloroflexaceae bacterium
GAGTCCCGGCTTTCGCCGGTGGATGCCTGTCGGGGCAGCGGCATCCTGAAAGGAAAGCCCGATCCGGCGAAAGCCGGGACTCCGGATTGAAGCACTTTTAGCAGATAATCCGAATATCTCATCCGGGAGTCCCGGCTTTCGCCGGTGGATGCCTGCCGGGGCAGTCGCCTACTGACGGGAACGCCCGATCCGGCTGAAGCCGGGACTCCAGATTAGTGATGTTCGGATTAAAAACGTTAGACTAATGCTCACTCGCGTGGGCATGCACCAGGATCAATGGTGTTCTGGTGGCATGCAACACTTTGTCGGCGACGCTGCCCAGGGCCCAGCGCTGGAGTCCGCCATATCCATGGGTCGCCATCACAATCGCATCAACATTATGTCGAGCGGCCTCATCAACAATCACCTCGGCAGGATAGCCATCCATCACATGGGTAGCGATGGGCAGATCGTAGTGGCGCAGTTTGCCCGCCGTCGCATCCAGATCGCGGGTCGCCTGCCGGCGCTGCTCAGTCCACTGCACCTCATTGTAGAGCGGCACCGCCTGTCCCGATATACCCCCAACTTCATAAAACTCCTGGAGGCGTGGTCCCATTGCCCGCAGCAACAGCAGTTCAGCATGGGCGCAGGTTGCCAGTTCCAGCGCGCATGGTAGCGCCTGCCGGGAGAGTTCCGAGCCATCCAGCGGAACCATCAGCCGTTTCAGATACACCGGTTCGGTCAGTTCCGTTTCCGTGCCACGCACAACAAACACCGGCGTTGGCGTGGTCTGAACAACTTTATCAGTGACACTGCCCAGCGCCCAGCGCCGCAGGCCACTATAGCCATGAGTTGCCATCACCATCAGCGTAACCGACTCGCGCGCGGCAACCTGGACGATCTGTTCAGGCGGCATACCAATGCGCACCTCCGTCGTCACATCAAACCCGGCATGCCGGAGCGGCTGCGCCTGCACTTCGAGATATGTCACCGCATACTCCTGGAGCATCGCCCAGACCCGCTGCGTACGCTCGTGGGCCGTCTCTCGCGCATGACCCATATCGTACAACAGCAGTGAATCGCTGGACAACATATGGTCACGATCGACATCGGAGATCACCCGCAGCAGATGAATCCTGGCCGACAGCAGTGTCGCTAACATCTGCACATAGGGCAGAGATTGCCGGGCAATCGCCGAACCGTCAAGTGGAACAAGAATTGTTTTCATGGGAAGCCTCCTCATTGAGACATCAGTTGACATCGTACACCCGCTCCGGCAACGTCGTTGTCCTCACATGGGACAGATCAGGCCGGATGCGGCATCATTGCTAAAGTAGCGGACAAGATATCCATCTGCGCTACTACCATTCAGGAAACATCAGCGATGGCAACGCTACCTATAGAGAACAGAGCAGAAAGAAACCCGGAACAAAGCACGCCTGTTGCGTAACTATACAAACACCGTGTTTGTTCTTTAACCTATGTGTGTCTGTTCTCCATATTTACCGCCAGCGCCCGTCCGCCGGATTCTTCGACTGCTAATCCCTGATCCAGCGTACGGGTATCAACAATCGCAATATCTTTATCTCCGTCAAACGGCACATAGCCATCGGCGTGACAATCGTTCATCTGTTCCACCCCATTGATCAGATAGTGGTAGCGATAAACCTGACCGGCGGCAAGTTCAAGGGTTGTGCTCCATCCCTCCTCACTCTGGTGCAGCGGTGTGGCATTCGGCCGCCAATTGTTAAAATCACCGACAAGGTAGATCGAGTCAGCCCACATTGCTGCGGGGAGGAAAAACGTGACATGGACTCGATCAGTTGTATCGGTACGTTTGACAATCATTCTGCCGCTCCCTTACATTTCCTGCTCAACACCGAGCAGGAACCACTCCTCCTTTCACCGGATCACCCGGAAACAAACCGGCACTACCCCAACCTGCGCTCACACGACGGTTCGCTGAGCCGGGATACAGATTGGGGGAAGATGGCATCAACCAGATCCTCTGTTGGACATCCCTTAATCAGAAAGGCATCGGCTCCGGCGCGCAACGCATCGTTGCGGTGGTTGCCATAGAGCGTCAACACAATAACGCGAATGGCGGGCCACTGATGCTTGATAAACCAGGTCGCGGCGATACCATCCATTACCGGCATCCGTACATCCATCAGCACAACATCCGGCTGCATTGTTTCGGTCAGCAACACCGCTTCACGCCCATTACCGGCCTCTCCAACCACTTGCACTTCCGGCAAGATCGCGAGTAAGGCACTCAGACCCTGGCGCGCGAGTTGCTGATCATCAACTATCAACACTTGTATAGAATGTTCCGCACTCACGGTGATACCTTTCCCTGGTCCAGACTGACGCATAATCCCCTGGTATCTCTAGCCTAGCCGATATCCGGGGCTCCTGTCATCGGTTGAGTGATGAACTTGGGTCAGTAAAAAAGAGCGCCGACGGAAGCGGGAGTCACAACAATTGTGCAGAAGCACTACAACATTTAGTGGAGTGGAGATGTAGCAAGCGGGAAGGATCGCATGAAGGAAAAAACACGCTTTTCTAACGATACGGGGCGGGAACGATCAGCGGCAGGAGCGCACGAAGTGCCGTCTTGTGAACGTTGAAACATAAATCCGGACATCAATGATCAGGCGGCCCGGCTTCAACCGGCTATCCGTTGCCCCGGCCAACAGGCGATAAGTTACCCGCGTTACGCGGCGGGCATGTAAACGGGACATTTCGCCCGGTGAACGTCAGATGCGCCTGCGGCAGCATGGTCCTTGCCTTCCCTTGTTCACGAACATGTGGCTCTCCGCGCCACATATTCGTGAACAAGAAACCACATCTTCCGCCCCGCCGGAGGCGAAACCGGCGTTCGGGTCTGGCACGAGGCAGGAACAGGCTACATCGCGTAACGCGTGTCAGTTACACGCGTTACGCGGTCGTTGATCCGACAGGAGATTCCGCCTCCGGCAGGACGGAAGATTCTATCTGTTCCACAAACAATTTGCACAAAGTGCAAATTGTTTGTGGAACAGATCAACATGTACCATGCTGCCGCAGGCGAATCCGGCTTCCAGCGCGTAGAATGTCCGGTTTGTATATTGACCGCGTACGTCTGTCAGTTATGGGAGGAATGATCAAGCGAGGCCACACCCTCACGCAACGCATACATCGCCGCCTGCGTCCGACTGGTGAGGTGCAGTTTTTGCAGAATATGGGTGATATGGGCGCGAACAGTGCGCTCCGAGATTGCGAGCACCTCCGCGATCTCCTTGTTTCGCCGACCCTGCGCCAGCAACATCAGGACATCCATTTCGCGGCGGGTAAGCGTAGTAGCTGGTGGCATTCGGTTCATAGTAGTTGAAAGATTTTGTAGAATCTCGGTGGCGATAGTTCGGTCAAGCGATGACTCACCCTGGTATGCCTGGCGGATAGTCTCGGCCAGGATTGTCGGGGTTGTGTCCTTCAGAAGACAGCCGACTGCGCCCGCCTTAAACGCCAGAAATAACTTATCGTGAGCGGCAAAACTGGTCAGGATCAGAACCCGGGTGTTCGGCTGCTGCCGGGTAATCTGGTAGGTTGCTTCGATACCACTGACGCGGGGCATCACCAGATCCATCAACACAACATCCGGCTGTAGCGTGGCGGTAAGCGAAATGGCTTCGCCACCATGCCCGGCTTCACCCACAACCTCAATATCACCTTCAATCGAAAGGAGCGTACGAATACCCCGACGCACAATCGTATGATCGTCCACAATCAGGACACGAATAGATGACGGGAGCATGTATGTATCCCCTTTGGTACAACATGATATCCGCTCTCCCGGACAACTCTCAGTCCGGTCAATACGGTTGATACACCGCCGCCTCGCGATACATGCTACCGTTTACGTCAGGGTGGTGTAGATTTTCCAACGCCAGCGCAATCAGTTCAGCCACTGCAAGCGCCAGACGCTGCTTGGACTCCGACAGATATTCCGACACGATCCGTTCATCAAGCAATGTATCAGTGGGGACACTGCGAAGTTGCAGCATTCCCATAACGATCCCACGCACCGGGATTGGTATGCAGAGATAGTTTGTTGGCAGGAAATTATTCCGCTCAGCACTACGCGGCACAAAATGATTTGCTGCCGACATGGATATGACCCGCGACCGCAATGCCCAGCATCGGCAGGAGAGTGGTTCCCATTCGGCAGGGGGAAGCGCCCCCCAGACCGCTACCGGATTTGCGGAGGTTCGCGTGGAAGTTAAAATATAGAGCGCGCCCGCCTCTGTGCCAAAGAGCCGGCGCATAAAATGGGTGAAAACCGTGACAACTTCCGGTGTTGCACGGCAGGCCTGGAGCCGATCATCCATCTCGCTCAGCAGATCGATCTCCTGGATGCGCTGTTCTAACTCACTCACCCAGGTCGTCAGGTTAGCCCGGGCGCGCTCGAGCGATTGCTCAAGTTGCTTGCGCGCCGTGCCGCGGGGGTGGGCTAATTCGTCGGTTCGCTTCTCTTGTCGTGGACATTCTGCCATACACCTGTCCCGTCTCTCATTTTGCAGCACTGCCAAAATCTACACTGGTTATCAACAAGGTTACAACTCTACGCTTATGACCATCATAACCATTACCGGGCTGTATGCGTTACCTTACACCCGCCTGGTGTCGGCAACGTCGTCATGACCGGATCAAGCAACTCATAGATCATTGGAAAGATCTGCGTGCTAAATTCCGACTTGGCAATGAAGCCGTCGGCACCGGCGGCTGTGGCTGCAGCACGATAGTCAACGGTGTCGTAGTTGGTTAACACAACCACGCGTGGCGCATCAGTCCGGGCCTTGATCAACCGGGTTGCTTCCAACCCATTCATATGCGGCATTGAGATATCCATCAAGACCAGGTCAGGATGTAACTGCGCTATCTGGTTCAGCGCATCGTGACCTGATTCAGCCTGCCCGACAATGAGAACCTGCGAGTCATCGTTCAGAAAGCGAGCCGCTGAACGCAGAAAATCGGGGCTATTGTCTACCAGGAGAATACGAAATGCGGTCATACTCATACTCAATGGTTGGCTTTGCATCTGTTACACACTTTCCCACAAACGAAGCACCTGCACGATGCGGTCTGGTTCCCTTGCAACAGCAGCGGCAATCAGAGCACGCTGCTCCTCACCAATCCGGTCATGGGGCACGATGCAGATCACTATCAACGCCGGCATATTGCAACAAATATGCCGGAAGATGGAGATATTCGTATGCCGGCAGGTGTATTATCGGTAAAACAGACAACATACCCAGGAACATGACCATCTCGCGCTCCCGCCAGAGCAGGTTTTTGCCGTTTAGAAACTTTTTAACTAAACTTACTGACATAATGAAGGCACTAAATCTTCACTCTATCTGTTAGTGTACAAATGTAGCGCGCTTTCGGCAATCGGGGAAATCCTGATAAACGGTACTCTAAAAACCTGGTATGTACGCCCCGATTGCGTCGATTAGCGGTATTCTGCTGCTATGTCAGGCCTTCCCTATACCGCTTTCAGGGTTTTCCCGATTGTTTCCCGTCTAGATTTCTGCTAGACTTGAAACAGATACAGCAATTCACACACAAAGAGAATACGAGGAAGAAAAAATACCGAACAAAGAACAGCAGAGTGTCCGCCGGTAATGTACGCGACCCACTTTGCTCCGGGTTCCTTTGTTTCCGGGTTCTGGATAGTCTCCTGACTTCTGACCTCGATGCAGATCAACACCACTTATGTGACACACTCTTAACATCGAGACGGGTTCATGTGGGAAAGTTTTTGGATTATCATCGTCAGTATTACACATCACGAAATACGAGCAGAGTAGGAGTGAACTGCGCTGTATTCTAATACAGGAATGAATAGGCCTTAACCGTAGCACCATCGCAGCAACTTCCTGGGGTAGCGAAAGTCGTGGGTGCGCTCATCGACTTTTGTGTATATATACTTGCCGCCAGGCAGCGCGACTGGTCAATGGCGATCAGCGCTACGCCTGGTGGCAGGACCAACTCGGATTGCCGTGGCACCAGCGCAAGTCAGACCAGATCAGGGCTTCGATGGTAAAGAACAACATCCGGATCGGACAGAAATTTTCGGCTTTGGCACTGCCCCCATCCGTCGTTGTAGCGCTAGAGCATAGATGCTTATCAAGAGGAGTTAGATATTATGGTAAGCACGCGCTACGACCACCAGATTGAAAGTTTACGTCAGGATCTCCTACGACTGGGCGGCATGGTCGAGCAAGCCCTGAGTAGAACCATAAAGAGTCTGGCAACCCAGAATGGTTTGACTGCGTCCTGGATTATTCAAGACGATGTACAGATTAACTATGCCCGGCATGTATTGGAAGAAGAAACCCTCTCGTTGCTGGCAACGCAGCAGCCTGTCGCGGGGGATCTGCGTTTTCTCAATACTGCCGAGGCAATCGCCGCAGAACTGGAACACATCGGGGATTATGCCTGCGCGATTGCGCTCCGTGTTGAGCGGATGGCGCTGCGTTCATCACTGGTGACGCCTTCGCCGGAACTGTTTGAGATGGCAGCACTCGCCCGGCAGATGCTCCACACCAGTCTGGAAGCGTTTCTCAATCGGGATGGCGAATGCACCCTTAGCCTGGAGCAGAATGACCAGCGCATGGACGAGTATGAGAGTCACCTGCGGGCTGAACTTATCGAACTGGCGCGTAAGAATCCGCAGCATGTCGAGGCAATTGTCGATCTGCTCGATATTATCCACGCGCTGGAACGAGTGGCCGACCGGGCTACAACCATTGGCGAACGGGTCACTTACCTGGTCAATGGCTCGATCAAGCCGATTGGCATGACAGCGTACAACACGCCTGGCACTGGTGAGCGACCCGAAGAGCTTAACCGTACCATCCCCTGTGCCGTGTAACATAACGCATTGAGTTGCCACTTCGCAACCTCCAGATCCAGGTCACACACAGAGACCTCCCCTACCCACACGGCGGACTGTTTCCAGCAAGCAGTCCGCCGCACCCTTTTGCAGAACCTCCTGAAGTAGTAGCACTCTATGCACGGCGAACGCGCCCACGCGCGCGTCCCTACTTCGCCGCGCGCGTGGGCGGCTCAGACGCGCGGGCCTGCCGGGGCGTCTGAGCCGGCGGTGCCGACG
>CAKZQX010000552.1 GCA_937141995.1 uncultured Chloroflexaceae bacterium
GTGGGTCAGTGCGGCCTGAACTTGACAGCGCGCAATGACCTCCCTGATCGTTGGGAAGATGCCGATGGGCGCGGCACGCATTGCCGCCCCACTCTTGTCGCTCGCCGGGTTGATGCGCCGGAGAAAGTCATGCCCATCCTGCACCGTCAGCAGGAAGTCGTAAAACCGCTGGGCATAGCCCGGGCGTGGGTCGCGCTGGAATGCCTGCACAAACCGCGCCGCCAGATGCTCCGGCGTCCAGGGATCGTCCGCCACGATTGCCTCGGCGATGGCGAGACTCATCTGGGTGTCGTCGGTATACTGGCCGGGGCGCAGGTTGTGGCGCGGGTGCCGGCGGTAGCCGGACAGGTCGTTATATTGCCGGACAAAAGCGCCGGGTGCGTATTCAAACCCCGCGCCGTAGGCATCGCCAATGGCTAACTCGATGAGCATTGGGCATTTCTCAATTCATACGCGCTACGCAGTGCAACCAATCTCTGGCCTGGTGCCAGACTCGAACGCTGTCTGCACCTGCGGCAGCATGGTACTTGTTCTATTTTTTTCAGGAAAATCCGGCTCTGCAAGCCGGATTTTCCTGAAAAAGCGTGTTCTATTCCGCCCTGTCGGAGGTGATATCCACTACACAAAAGAGCGACTACGTACGTTGTGTCACATAACGCCGGCATTAGCTTGCGCAAAGGTGCAAAGCCACGAAAGATATACAGTTCTTTGCGACCTGTGCGGCTTTGCGTGAGCGAACGTGAAAGCTACTGCCGTTAAGCATACACGAGCCGGGTGCGCCGTGCAAGAGCAGTCCGGTCCTGATTGCCTCGGTTGTCCCATTACTACTAATAGTTGTGCAACTTCCACCCCAAAAGTTCTGGTCTGCCATAAGACTATGCTATAATCGCCGGTAAGCCTTAACGTCACTCCCTCCTCTGTCCGCCTCAATGATGAGAGACGTACGTGCCGGGTATGCTACCCAGTGGTGCGCGTTGTATGGCGTGTTGCTGCGGTTGCACAAGCATTGACGGCATCTTTACCAGGTTTCGCATTCGTTCTTGCTTCGAAGCATTGTTAGCATCTATACATTTAAGTGCTTCTTATTGACAAACAACTGGTGTAAGCCTATACTAACACCAGTTATCAGGGTTTACTTTGTCGCACTTGTTTATCAGGTTGCCCTTATGCAACGGTTGTGTCTTGAGGCACACCTTAAGCCGTTCCAGTAGCTATCGTGCTTGGAAGGCCGGTTGCGCCAACACCCCGTCGTCGGTGGGGAGGAGAAACCAGTGAGTTCAACCACACAGCAGATGACCCTGGATCAGGTGCCTGTGGGTAAACCGGTTACGGTTGTGCGGGTTGGTGGTGAAAAGGTGACCCGACGGCGCTTGCTGGATATGGGCCTGGTATCGGGTGAGACGGTGATTGTTCAGGGGGTTGCGCCACTGGGTGATCCCATCAATATCCTGGTGAAGAGCTATAGTCTCGCGCTACGCAAACGCGAAGCGTGTCAGATCACGGTTGAGGTGCAGGTATGACACAGGAGCGTAACTATACCCCGAATACGGGCGGAGATCGGTCGATTCATCTGGTGGGGCATGTGGGCCGTGTTGTGGGATGCTGCCGCGATCTGCTGGGCGGCTGCGTGCGTGCGTTGGCCGGTTCGGGTGGGCACTGTTGTGGGCAGCCTGAAGGTTCGGTCATGGGGTGTACCGGCGGATCGGTGATCGCGCTGGCCGGCAATCCCAACACGGGCAAGAGTACGATCTTTAACGCATTGACCGGCTCGCATCAGCATGTGGGGAACTGGCCGGGCAAGACCGTGGAGCAGAAAGCCGGCATCTTGAAGCACGACGGTCAGGAGATCGTTGTGGTCGATCTGCCGGGAACCTACAGCCTGTCGGCCTGCTCGCTGGAAGAGCAGATTGCCCGCGACTTTATCGTCAAGGCGCATCCCCGCGTGGTCGTAAATGTGCTCGACTCAACTAACCTGGAGCGCAATCTCTACCTGACGGCGCAAATCCTGGAGATTGGCGTGCCGATGATTATCGTGCTGAATATGCGTGATCTGGCCGAGGCGCGCGGTATCACAATTGATATCCATCGGCTGGCGCAGCAGTTGTACAACACGCCGGTTATCTCCGTGGCTGCCAGCCGCGAACAGGGTCTCGCCGAACTCAAGCAGACCATTGCCACGTTTATGACGCCCCAGCCGCAGGTGGCCTGTCGGCTTGATCTGGTTGCCTGAGTTCTCCCGGGAAGGAGTTGACGCTGTATGTCTACTACGCATATGTCGGTTCCCACGTCCCCTTCCTCGATCCGGTACGATCATGCGCTTGAAGCCGAGATTACTCGCCTCAGCACGGCAATTACGCAGGTGTCGGAACTGCGGAGCATGTATCGACCGCGCTGGCTGGCGATCCAACTGCTGGAGGGTGATGAGCAGTTGCTGGCGGAGGTGCAATCCCTGCCGGCGGCTGAGGCGGTGCTGCGTACGCTCGATGCCAGTAGTGCCCATCTCCGGGAACTGTTTGGCGAAGATGTAGATGTGCTGCTGACCGATCAGCGCTACAGTTTTGTCAATAGCCTGGCGCGCGATGTGCTGACCCACCCCGCCGAACGCCGGCGCACCCTCTCGGAGAAGATTGACCGGGTGGTCACTAACCGCGTGTTGAGCATCCCGATCTTCCTGGCGCTAATGTGGATCGTCTTCAAGGTGACCACCGATGTGGTCAGTCCGTTTGTGGACTGGATCGATGGGGTGATCACCGGGCCGTTTACCAACTGGGTGGTAGCGCTGGTGGGTGTGGTCGGGCTGAGTGGCACCTGGTTTGAGAGCCTGCTGGTTGATGGCGTTATCGCCGGGGTGGGCGGGGTGCTGGTCTTTGTGCCGGTCTTGATGTCGCTCTATCTGGCGCTGGCAATCCTGGAGGACTCCGGCTACATGGCGCGGGCCGCCTTTGTGATGGATCGGCTGATGCATACGCTGGGGCTGCACGGCAAGAGCTTCCTGCCGATGATTGTCGGCTTTGGCTGTACCGTTCCGGCGATCTATGCCACGCGTACCCTCGATAATGAGAAGGACCGCATCCTGACCGGGTTGCTGGTTCCCTTTATGAGTTGTAGCGCACGGCTGCCGGTCTATATTCTCCTGGCGGCGATCTTCTTTCCGGAGCATGCCGGGTTGGTGATCTTCGGACTCTACCTGCTGGGTATTGTCACGGCGGTTCTGCTGGGGTTTCTGCTCAAGCATACGCTCTTTAAGAGCCAGACGCATGTACCATTTATTATGGAACTGCCGCCATATCGGGTACCGACCCTCAAGGCGATCTGGAAGCAGATGTGGGAGCGCACCGCTTCCTTTGTGCAAAAAGCCTGGACGGTCATTATGGTTGCCAGCGTAGTGCTCTGGTTCCTGATGGCAATTCCGCTGCGTGGCTCCGGCACCTTTGCCAATACCGAACTGGACAATAGCGCCTTTGCCATGGTTTCACGGAGCATCGCGCCGGTTTTCGCGCCGCTGGGGTTTGGCAACTGGGAAGCTACTGGTTCGTTAGTGACCGGGTTTGTGGCGAAAGAGGTGATTATTAGCACCACTGCGCAGATCTATGCGATGGATGCTGCCGCAGTCGAAACCGAGGCAGCAACCTTTGCGGGCGAACTGGCGGCGATTGCCACCAGTTTTGTTGATGCAACGGTGGAAACGCTCAAGGCGATCCCACTAATTATCGGCATTAATCTCTTTCCGGAGGAAGCCGAAGCCGAGCCGTCCAGTCTAATGATTGCCATGCGTGACAACTTTGCGGCTTCCAGCGGCGGGCATGGCGCGCTGGCGGCGCTGGCGTTTATGGTGTTTGTCCTGCTCTACACGCCCTGCATGGTGGCGACGGCGGCGGCGCGGCATGAGTTTGGGAATAAGTGGATGTGGGTCAGCATCGTGGGGCAACTGGTTTTGGCCTGGGTTGCGGCGCTGGTTGTGTTCCAGGGTGGTCTGCTGCTGGGATTGGGGTAACGGGAGAAGCGGAGAAATCGTTATGCTGCAACAGGTGTTACGCGAATTTGAGCATGCCCGGGAGCCGCTCAATCTGCGGGATCTGGCGCATAAACTGGGCGTTGAGCGCAGCGCCCTGGAGGGCATGATCGACTACTGGATTCGCAAGGGGCGGCTCAAGGACGATAGTGCGCAGACGGTCTGCAGCAGTTGCGGCAGCGGCTCCGCGTGCGGGAGTGAGCCGCAGGGTTGCCCCTTCGTCGGCAAGATGCCGCGCACTATCTCGCTGGTGACACCGGACGAGGCACCAGTCTCCAGGTAGTGCCACCTTGTGAATGTTGCGTAATTAGTGCGGATATGGAGTGCGGCAGCCATGCTGCCGCATCTGTTTGCCGAGGCAGTGTAACAATATCGCAACTCTGTGTTTCTCCGTGCTTTCTGTGGCAAAAATCCCCGGCAAAAAGAGGAAAGATGGCGGTTACGTCGGCAATATACCAGTTTGCTATTCCCGGTCTGGGCAATGTCTCCTGCAAACAGCGGGACGATGTGTTGACGCTTGCCCAGGATCTGCGCGAGATCTACGCCTTTGATCGGGAGGGTCGCCTGACCGGCGGCTTTCTCGCCGGCAAGAACTACCGGCGCAGCATGACCAACGCGATCATGCAGAAATACTTCGCTGAGAATGGCACAAAGGTCCGTCGCTTTCTCGCCTACGAGGAGCGCAAACACCTGCTTGAAGATATCTCTGCGCGGGTGGCTCGCATCCGTGAACAGCTTCCTCCCACGGAGCATCCTGAACTGTGCGCCTGGCTAGAGCGCATTCTTACCTGGGATTTTGACCGACTGGAGGCGCAACGCGAGGCGTTTTATGCGATCTACAAACCCGTCACCATTCTGCCGCCCGATCAATATCGTGCTCTGGTGTTGCAGGCGGCGGAGGGATGCAGTTGGAACCGCTGCACCTTCTGCTCGTTCTACCGCGATCGGCGGTTCCGCATTAAGTCGCCGCCGGAGTTTCAGCAGCATGCCCGGCAGGTCAAAGCCTTCCTGGGCGAGGCGATCCGGTTGCGCCGGTCGATCTTTCTGGCCGATGCAAATGCGCTGATCATTCCGCAACCCCGCCTGCGCGAACTGCTTGATCTGGTTCACGCAGAGTTTCCCCTTGAGGGTCCGTGCGCCGGGAAGGGGTATCAGTTGGAGGGCATCTATGCCTTCCTGGATATTTTCGGCGCGGAGAAGAAGACGCTGGCGGATTACCAGGAACTGCGCGCGTATGGTATCCGGCGCATCTATATCGGGCTGGAGACGGGCGATGCGGCGTTGTTCAAGCTGCTGAACAAGCCCGGTTCGCCGGTGGAGTGTATCGAAGCGGTGCGCACGATCAAGGCCGCCGGGATCAATGTTGGGATAATTCTGCTGGTGGGTGCGGGTGGGGCACGCTTTGCCCGGCAGCATGTTGACCACTCGATTGCGGCGATTGCGGCGATGCAACCGGGAGCGGGCGATCTGATCTATCTCTCGCCGCTGATCGTCGGCGCTGA
>CAKZQX010000553.1 GCA_937141995.1 uncultured Chloroflexaceae bacterium
AGGGAGTGGCGATTGCGCAGGCCTACGGTGGCGCGGGCTTTCACTGGATCAGCCCCTCGCGCTTTGGATATCTCCGCACCCCACTGCCGGATGACGCCTCCACTGCGGCCCAGGCGGATGCCCTGGCCGATCTGCTGGATGCTCTGGGAATTGAGCAGATCGCTATTCTGGGGATGTCGGGCGGCGTGCCACCTGCCTTGCAGTTTGCGCAGCGCTACCCGGAGCGAACTACAGCACTCGCGCTACTCTCCTCGGCACCGTATACTCCCCTCACCGCAGATGAGCAGAACTTCCCGCTCCCCATCTGGATCTATGCGGCGCTCTTTAGCTCGGATTTTCCTTACTGGTTGTTGCAGCAGGTTTCACGCTCCAGCCTGGAACCGATGTTCGACATCACCCCCGCACTACGTGCCGCAGCACCCCCGGAGGAGCAGCCCTTCATTGCCGGCATGGTGGATGCATTCCAGCCGGTTACGGCACGCAGCGATGGGATGCAGAACGAGGGAGCCGCGATTGATCCCGCTGCGCGCTACCGGTTAGAGGAGATTACGGTCCCTACCCTGGTTATTCATGCAAAAGATGACCAGATAAACCCGTTCACCTTTGGTGAGTACACGGCCCAAAACATCCCGGGTGCTCAATTCATGCCCCTGGAGGCCGGCGGGCACCTGTTGCTGGGACATCATGCCGAGGTTCGTGCGCGGGTACGTGCTTTCTTGCGCGAGAATACAACTTAAATCGGGTTTTCGTTCCATTGCTTCCTTTCTCTCTGATGGCCGAAATGGTAAGCTCAATAACGGCGATCCCTTGTTATAATAGGTGCAGTAATCAGAAATTTGAGGCCCCTGATGAGGTGTACGGATGAATGGAGCGGATATCACGCATTTACAGCAAGAAAACGAACGCTTACGCCAGCAGTTCACTGATCTATCCCACGAGCATGGCGCATTGCGTGAGCGCACGGAACGTTTGCAGGTTGCTCTCGATGGCAGCGGTGATGCCCTCTGGGATTGGAACATCATCACCGGTGCCGCTGTTTTCTCACCACGCTTCAACGAACTGGTTGGTTATCCGCCCGATGCGGTGTTCACCCACCGTGATAGCTGGTTGACCTTGATCCATCCTGACGATGTGCCACAGGTAACGCAGACCTTCCAAGACCACCTGGCAGGACGAACCGCGGTGTGGAACAGTGAACATCGGCTCAGGCATCACTCGGGGGAATGGTCCTGGGTGCTTTTGCGCGGGAAGGTCGTAGCCCGCGATGCGCAGGGCCAGCCGCAGCGGCTGGCCGGCACCATCAGCGATATTCATCAGCGCAAGCAGCGGGAAGATCAGTTGAAGCGCAACCAGAAACTCTTGCAGGGCATTATCGACAACGCGCCGCTGCTTATATATGCCAAAGATACGCAGGGACGCTATACGCTTATCAGCCCGCAGGCAGCAACGCTGGTCCAGAGCGAACCAACTCAGGTGCTTGGGAAAACGGATCACGATCTGTTCCCCGCGCATATCGCCGATGCGTTGCGCCACAACGAGCAGCAGATTATTGCCACAGAGCGTAGTATGCAGAGCGAAGAGCTTGTCGCCCATGACGACGGGTTGCATACGTATATGTCGATCAAATTTCCGCTCTACAATGAACATCAAGAAGTCTATGCCGTGTGTGGCATCTCTGCTGATATTAGCGATCTCAAGCGGACGGAAGCCGACTTGCGTACCTTCCAGACAATTGTTGAAAACGCGCCGGATGCAATCGGGGTGGTTGGAAGCACCGGCCGGTTTGACTATGCCAATACTGCCTATCGCACGTTATTCGGCTACGAATCGTTGAACGGCATGCCGTTGATGGACGTGATAGCTGACGAAGAGCACAGCCGTGTGTCAGAGGTGATACCAAAGATTATGCAGGAGGGGAGCTGGCAGGGCATGATGGAGTACAAACACAAAAATGGCTCCCTGATTCCATGTCAGGTTACGGTCTTTCCTCTGCCGACCCCAGGAGTTGAGTCGCCACCAATGGCTGCGATTGTGCGCGATATGACCGAACAGGTCCAGGCTGACCAGGAACGCCAGCGGCTGCAAGCACAGGTCATTACTGCTCAGCAGCGCGCGTTGCGCGAACTTTCGACTCCACTGCTTCCCATTGCCGATGGAGTCTTGGTGATGCCGTTGATCGGCACTGTTGACAGCGAACGCGCCCAACTGGTCCTGGAGACCCTGCTCGAAGGGGTAGCACTGCATCAGGCCGAACTCGCCATTCTGGATATTACCGGTGTCCAGGTGATCGATACCCAGATAGCCAATGTGCTTATCCGTGCGGCACAGGCAGTCAAGTTACTGGGCGCACAGGTCGTGCTCACCGGTATTCAACCATTGATTGCCCAGACTCTCGTGCATCTGGATATCGATCTGGGAACGATGATCACGCGCAGCACGTTGCAAGCCGGCATTACGTACGCCCTGACCGGGAAATAGCCGAGGGACCGGGTAGAAGGGCATGTTCATGCCCCTAGGTGTACGCCATAACTGGGATAACACACATGAACCACTCCACAGGAGGACCAAGGATGGATCAGGAGAAACGCACAACCAAATGTTATGTGCAACATATGATTTGATATGTTGCACATACATGTGCCGGGCGATCTGGACAGAATACCCGCATCGTGTATACTGTACGTTATGCATTTTGCGTCAGACAGGGAAACGTGACGATGGAAACAACCCTGTTAACTGAGCAGTTCGCCCGGACCCTTGCTGCCGTTGATGTGGCAGCGGCGGAAGCCTATGCCCTGCATGCGCCCCTGCTGATAGATTATGTCAACCGGAAGATGCGCCAACATCCCCTCATCGGCCAGATGCTTGGTCCCAATGCGCTCGAGGTGATGTATGATAACCATACCAATCACGCCGAGTTTATGCTGGCGCAGTTTCGCCTCAAGAGTGCTGGAACTCTCCATGAAACCTTGATCTGGGTTTTTCATAGCTACGTCAAGCGTGGGTTTGCCGCCGACTACTTTCCCACCGCCCTGAATGCCTGGATGGACGCCATCCGGCAGTACCTGGATGCCCACAGCGCCGGGGTGATCGGCCCGGTCTACCAGCTTATGCTTGATGTCTATCCGGATATGTTCCAGCTTTCTCAGGCTGCGCAGCCCTGCTACCAGACGGACGCCGCTTTCCAGGAACCCTTCCAGCGTTACCTGCAGGCGCTACTGGTGCCGGACATTACCGGGGCAGTACGGGTAGCCGAGGAGTTTATCCAGTCCGTCTGGGATATTCCAGTCTGGTACGAGCAGATTATTCTTCCATCCATGTATGAAATTGGCCGTCTCTGGGCCGAAGGAGAGATTGCGGTCGGGCAGGAGCATATCGCTACCGCAATTACTCAACGCATTATGTCAATGTACTACCCGATGATCCTGGAACTGCCCCGCAACCGGGGTACGGTGCTTGTAACCGCTTCCCCCGATGCACTTCACGAAATTGGGGCGCGGATGGTGGCGGATATCCTGGAAATGCATGGTTGGGATGTCTACTACACCGGAGCGGATACACCCGAAGCGAGTCTACTGAAGTTGCTCCAGCAGCACCCGGCCCGTTTCATCTGTATTTCGACCACGCTGGCCTCCAGTCTGCGGCGCACCGGTGCGCTGATTGCTGCTATTCGCGCGGCAAAGCTCGCTCCGGAGGTGCATATTATCGTCGGTGGGCAGGCTTACCTGCACGAACCCAATCTCTGGAAATGGGTCGGTGCGGATGGGTTTGCCGGCAGTGCCATTGATATGGTACGCTACCTGCAAGACTATCACCAGTGAGATAAAGGCAATGGCCGAACTTATCAAGTTGCTGGCAACCTATGGTGCCGCACTCCTCCTCGAACAGAGCCAGAACCTGATTGCACTCCTGGATCGGTCGGGTAGCCTGCTGGCCTGGAATCACAGCCTGGTACAGTTATGTAAAGCCCACAAAGAACCGGCACATCTGCGGCAACTCCTCGTGTTTAGCAGCCAGCCGCGCCTCCAGACAATGTTGCACGATGCGCTCCAGGATCAGGCGATAACCCACGGGCAGTTGAGTTTTGTGCTGAGCGAAACCGATCTCCCGGCCTCGTACAACTGCTGGTTTCTGCCGCTACCTAACCAGCAACTCCTGCTCTATGCCGAGTTGATCCCACCGCTCGATCATAAATCGGCCCAGGAGTATTTCCGCATCAACAATGAACTGGCGGCCAAGACGCGTGAATTGCAGAAAGCCCGCCACGCGCTGGTGCAAAAACAGACTGCGCTGGAGGAGGCGCTGTCCAAGGTCGAACAGATCTCCCGTACCGATGAGTTGACCGGCCTGCCGAACCGGCGGCGCGCGCTGGCCTTCCTTGAGGAGACGATCCGGCGGGGCGGGCCTACGCAGCCGGTGGTATCGGTCTTTCTGCTGGATATTGACCACTTCAAGCAGATCAACGACCAGTTTGGGCATCTGGCCGGCGATACGGTGCTCCGCCAGATCGCCGGTATCCTGGCCGGGTCAATGCGCAAAGTTGACTGTATCGGGCGGTATGGCGGCGAGGAATTTCTTGCGGTGCTGCCTAGTACCGACCTGGCGAACGCCATCGCCGTTGCCGAACGGGTACGCCAGGAGATTGAAGCGACGCCCTTTGTCATTGACCCGGACCAACCACTCCGGATCACCGTCAGCATTGGTGTGGCCCGCTTCCATCCCCCGGAAGATATCACCCGGTCGTTGCTGGTACGTGCCGATCATGCGTTGTACCAGGCCAAGGAGCGCGGGCGCAACCGCGTTTGCAGTGCCGAGGAAAGCGGAGATGAAGGCCAGCAGATGCGCGAAAACGGTAGCAACGATGGGGTGATACGGTCGGAGGGGTGAGGCACCGGCTACAGCAGCAACCCCACCGTAAACAGTGCCCCAAAGAGCATATGCAGCCGTGCCGTTCCCTT
>CAKZQX010000554.1 GCA_937141995.1 uncultured Chloroflexaceae bacterium
TAGATCAAGCGCGCCTTCAGGAATGTAGCGTGAGACAAAGATGTTTGGATAGGTCATGGTTTGATCTTCGCTCTACACGTACCGGGCTGCGGACATACCAATAACGGAGACAGTCATCAGGCCAACCGCTACATAGCTGTTGACCATGATCTTCTGCTGAATGGTTGCCAGCGTGCTGCTTTGTTCTGCATTAAGTTCGCCGGAGACTTCTTGCGAAAGTTGTTTTGCCTGTCGTGTGTATTTGTTGAAGGCGAATAACCCATGCCCGGCAGCCAATAACCCGGCGATTGCTCCGACCGTCAGCACGATGGCGCTATCCGCCTGGAACCAGTCCGCATTGAAATGATTCGACACGCGATCCCACAGTGCCAGGCCAGTGATTGTCGTCAGGATAGCGCCGCCTGCCATCACCCCGGCAAAGGCGTTACTACCATACAGATTGAGCAAAAAGGGCACGCCTGCGCTGCCTGCACGTCGTGCTGCCGGGCCAACGAGAAAGGTAAGAAATAACGCCGCACCGACCCAGAAAACGCCGAAAAAGATATGAACCACGCGAAAGATTACCATGTATGTGTCCATGAGTTTCCCCCCTGGGAAATAGCTATTAAAGTTCCAGCAGATAGGCGATCAAATCCGCAATATCTTGCGCTTCCAGCACATCTTCGTAATCAGCATACATCACGTTGGAGTAGCCTTGCACGATGTGGCGTGCCGGGCGCACAATGCTCCAATAAGTATAGACCTCGGCGCTCTGTCCGTCTACGCGATTTCCGGCAATTTCACCGTAACCAGCCAGGTTAGGCCCGATCAAGTTGTCCCCTTCATGGCAAGAAGCACATGTTGGGGCATCATTTACGGATTGCAGATAGAGTTTTTCACCGCTGCCGGCATCACCGGGCGGGAGGTCTTCCATAGTGACCTGCGGGGGTTCGGATTGGCAGGCCGCCACCATGAGGGCGACCAGCAGCATTACGATTGCTTTACGCCTACGATACCTCTGGGGAGAAAA
>CAKZQX010000555.1 GCA_937141995.1 uncultured Chloroflexaceae bacterium
GGTCACTGACCCGGAAGATCGTTCCGCCTCCGGCAGGGTGGAAGAAGCTATCCTTTCACACACATGTTTGCACAGCGTGCAAACATGTGTGTGAAAAAGAAAAACAGTACCATGCTGCCGCCGGCGGATCGGGCGTCCACCTGGACATTTGTCCAGGGTGTGTATCCACCGCGTAAGTCCTGTAACAGTGTTCAACCGGGGAAGAACATACGGATCAGGAGTTGGACATTTGCCGTCAACAGTCAATAGTCCAGCATCCCGATTATATATTTTGCCTGGTCGTGCATCCTGGGTTTTAATGTGATTGCAGTTCCGGGGAAGATCCTGCATCTATGTCTGTGAGTTGATCACAGGCGGGAATGGGTGCGGTAATGGTATCGTGAAGTGTTCTTACCTTTTCTACAATCTGGTAGGTGGCGTTGATAATCTGATCCAGACCTTCATGCATTTCTTCGGTGTTGCTATGGTCCCGGCGCAAGAACTGCGCTTCGGCCAGAATGATGGTAAGGTGTTGACCAATGGCATGAACAGTCACGCGAGTGGACTCCTGTAGTGTGTCGATATGGCCGGAGAGGTCATCCGGCGCACATGGTACGGGCATAACCGGGGCTCCTTGTGTACTACAATGATGCGTTTTGCCGTACACGTCATTATACAGACGCTGGTTGTCTAAACCATTACCAACATGGCCCTGTTGATAACTTCTTTTTTATGTTTCCGTTTTCTGGGACTGAGAGGGAGTAGTTCCAGCATCCGGCGGGCATGCCGATGCACAGCAGCGCGTCCCTACCGAAAATGCTACTCTTGAGAGTTAGTCGAGGGTTGGGTATCCAGCACGGTCTGGCGCATCAGCGCGAGCTTTTTGCAGGCCTGTTCCGCAGCGGTAATAATTCGCTCCAGGCTCTCCTGCATATCGCCGGATGCGTCGGGCTCGTCCTGGAGCAGTTGCGCTTCACCCATAATGACGGTCAGGTGTTGATTAATATGGTGCGTTGTTGTACGTACGGCAGCGCAGAGTGCTTCAACCTGGGTCTGGAGTTGCTCAAAGTCGTGAGACCTGTTCATGGTTGCGATCACTTTCGTATTTCTAGTGAGCGTTGCAGACGGGCAGAGGACGGACGGGCGATATCTCGTCGTCCGTCCTCTGCTGCGAGCCGGGTCGTGTGACTCAAGGCCGGGCTTTACGGTTCATCACCAAGCGATATTGATAGCGGGGTAGTGGTTGCCTGGCATGTCGGGCAGATATGCGTTCCGCGCTGTGCCACCACGAGGCGCTCAACCGGCGTGGCACAGCGCAGACAGGGGTGCCCTTTGCGGTCGTACACGGCGAAGTGCTCCTGATTCCGGCCGCGTTCACCATAGCCATTGCGGTAGTTGCGGAGGGTGCTGCCCTTGTTCTGGATGCCCTGCTCCAGCACGGCGCGAATGGCTGTGTAGAGGCGTTCTACCTCGGCGGCATCCAGGCTGTTAGCGGCGCGGCAGGGATGCAGTTGCGCCAGCCAGAGAGACTCGTCAACATAGATGTTTCCCAGGCCGGCGATAAATGCCTGGTTGAGCAGCAGTGGCTTGAGGCGGGTCTGGCGTCCCGCCAACATCTGTGCCAGGTCCGTTGCGGTGAAGGCTGCGCCCAGCGGCTCCGGTCCCAGGCCGGCATCGAGCGTCGCCAGTCCTGCCGGATCGAGCAGGCGCGCACGTCCAAACTTACGCTGATCCTCAAAAAAGATCCGCCGTCCATCGTCAAGCGCCAGCACAAGATGGGTGTACATATTGGGGACCGCCTCGGCGCTCTGCACGCT
>CAKZQX010000556.1 GCA_937141995.1 uncultured Chloroflexaceae bacterium
CAACGATTGACGAACTGGTGGTTGACCCCGCGTACCGGCGGCGCGGCCTGGGGCAGGCGTTGATCGAAGCGGTTGTGCGGCTGGCCCAGTCGCGCCAGTGTCCGCTGCTCTATTTTGATACGCTCCAGGATAGCGCCGATGTTCAGGCGTTCTACCGCGCATGCGGCTTTGCCGATACCGGCGTGGCAACCTTACAGATCGGGTGATGCGGGTGCCGGCAGGTAGCCCCGTTCCCGGCAGGCCGCGATAAAGCGCGCATACCCTTCTTCATAGGCCGATGTGTCCGGCGCTGGTGTGATCTCTTGATCCAGGTGGACCATTGCGCGGGTGGCGCTGATCAGATCAGGGTAGAGGCCGGCACCGGCCGCCAGAATCGCCGCGCCAAAGGCTGCCTCGGTCTGACGCGGTACCACCAGCGGACGGTTCAGAATGTTGGCGCGGATCTGCAACCAGACGCGGCTGCGCGCGCCGCCCCCCGCCATCCGGATCGGCCCCGCGACCGTTGCTCCCAGATCGATCAGCGTGGCATAGGCCAGTCGCTCCAGGTAGCCGACACCTTCCAGGCAAGCGGTGTACAGCTCCGCAGGGGTTGTCGGGTTCCCCAGCACAAAGCCGCGCGCCTCCGGATTGACAAACGGGAAGCGCTCGCCGACTCGCTCCAGGGGGTAACAGACCAGGTCTCCCGGCGTGAGTGCTTCCGCCTGGCGATCCAGAGCGGCCAGGTCCGCGCCGGCAAAGCGGTGAGCCAGCACTTCGCCGCCGGTACTGCTCGCGCCGCCGGGTAGCCAGATGCCGGCCGGGTGGCGGTGCGAATAGATCCGCCCCTGCGGATCGCGCAGCAACCGCCTGGTGACGCCCTTCAGCCCCAGCGTCGTCCCCAACACGCTGAGCCACTGCCCCGGCTCGTTGGCGCCCCCGGCAATCTGCGCGGTACAGCCGTCGGTCATCCCGGCGATGACCGGCAGCCCGGACGGCAACCCGGTCGTTTCCGCCGCCGCGGCCGTCACCCGGCCGATCAGCGTACCGGGCGGGACAACCTGCGGAAAGCGGTCGCCGGGCAACCCAAACTTATCCTTAATAAAATCGGGCCAGCACTCCTCGATCAGGTCATAGCCGCTCTTGAGCGCATGGCTCCAGTCACTCACGCCATACTCACCGGTCAAACGGCCCACCAGCAGGTCGGCGGCGTGGGCAAAGAAGCGGGTGGCGGCGAACGTATGCGGCTCGCGGCGCTGCACCCAGAGCAACTTGGGCAGGCTGAACGAGGCGTTAAAGCGATAACCCACTCGGCTGATCAGCGCGCTCCCGACATGGTTGAGTAGCGCCGCTTCATTCTGGGCGCGCTGGTCGCTGTACATCAGCGCGGGCCGCACCGGATCGCCCTCGCGGTCGAGCAGGCAGAGCGTGCCCGAGGTGGCCGTCACCGTCAGTGCCTGGAGGCGCATACTGTCGGATATCTGCGCTATCGCTGCACGCAGACCGTCCGCTGCGGCTGTCCACCACTGTTCCGGATCTTGCTCAAAGGTGCCATCCCCGGTTGCGGGCGTCACCGGCAACGCCTGGGTGGCCTGCGCCACAACATTGCCCCCGGCATCGGCCAGGATCACGCGTACACCCTGTGTGCCCAGATCAACCCCGGCAACCAGTTCTGATGTATCGGCCATTCCCTTCATCTTCCCGTTCTATACTGTTCATTCGGTTTGCCTGGAACGCCCAACGCATAACGCGTGTCATGGTGACACACGTTATGCGGTTGCTCACCCAAAAGGAGTTTTCGCCTCCGGCAGGGCGGAAAAAACCGGATCTTTTTCACGAACATTTGGCTCGAAGAGCCAAATTTCGTGAAAAAGATAATAGAGTACCACGCTGCCGCAGGCGAATCGGGCTTCCATCGAGTGAAACGTCCGGGTTGTATGTCAACCGCGTAACGCGTGTCATGGTGACAGCATATGCAGCGAAGTGCAAATAGAATGCCAGGCGCACACAGCACGGACAAACCGGTCGTCCAATAACGGTGCATCAGGCACGCTTTGTTCTCTATTTCAACGACAATGAGATGCTGGTGATCGAGCGGGACAGCCGGCAGGGTGATGTACGCACCGTTCATCAGGTTGAACCATGCCTGAATTTTGCTGCCCCCACGTTGCGATGCCCTGCTGGGCGATCGGGAGGAGGAGTATCGGGAGATCTACGCGCAGCATGGGAAGCCGCAGGCGTAGTTCTGGTACTGGTGCCAGGCGCTGACCTCCTTCGGGTCGCTCCTCTGGCGCGCAGTGCGTACCATGACGAAGTGAGGCATGTTTGCCTGGCTGGGCGATGTGATCCGCCGTATCATTCCGAAGGTGCTGCATTGGTAACAACCCGGCAAATAAGCAATCTGCATCACAGGTAGTGCCGCCATTGAGTGGATGTATGACAACATAACCTGCTGGGGAAGGTTCATTCAGAGAAACCAGCCGAGCCTCGCGCCGAATTACGATCAGCACGAGGCTCATATTGTCACACTATCGGTTGCCGACTATGCGCTACCGGCCCGGAGCACCTTTCTGCCACAGTCACAGGCCTATGCCGCCTGATCGGGCTGGGCGTCAAAGCTCAATGCCTTGCGCGGGCAGCGGGCCACACACTGCTCGCACTTGATGCAGGCGGCGTGCGAGGGATCGGGCTGGCTCGGATTGAGATACATTGGGCAGAGTTTACTACAGGCGGAACAGCTTGTGCAGGCACTGGGGTTGATGTTCAGCGGACGTTTGCCCCGCGAAACCCAGCTTGCCATGGTACCCATCGGGCAGAAGGTACACCAGGTGCGCGGTTTGTAGGCCACTGCCAGACCGATACCAACCAGTGTGGTAACGGTGAGCAGCATAATAAAGACCCGCCCGATAGCCTGCGGATTGGGCCAGGCCAGCGTGAGTTGCACGGTCATCATGCTCATCAGGAAGATCAACACACCCCGCCGAAAGGCTTTGCTGCGCAGCCATTTGGGGGCGGGCTTATTCCGGCTGAAGCGACTCATCACATAGTCAAAGAATGACCCGCGCGGGCAGACCCAGCCACACCAGAAGCGTCCGCGGATAGCCCCGATCACCACCGGAGCCGCCATACAGAGCAGCATCAAAAACCCCAGGTAGGGATAAAACCAGCCACCGATGGCAACGATGGGCAGAGACCACCAGATTATCGCGGCGCTGCGGCGGCGTGCGGGTAACATAAGTTTCGTGGCCTTCCCGCGACGTGTAGGTGCGTTTCCCCGGCTTTTTGTGAGCGTTGCCATTGAGTGTACCTCCCTGATGAACCATTCAAACTGCTGTTCACTGTTTGCGTGAGCGACGGTGGCGCTCCGTCTGCACATATGATGCGAGCCGCGCCAGGTAGGTTACAATATTAGCGGCGGTTTTTGGACAATTCGGCCAAAATGGGTTCATGATCAATCGCATAATTGGTATGAGCGAAGCGAGAGGAGTCTCATGGAACGGATAACCATCTGGTTTGGGGTAATCTTGATCGCGTTTGGTCTGGTGAGCTATCTGGGCACGGGGAGCAACGATCCCACGGCGCTCACGCCGCTCTTGCCGGGGATACCGATCCTGCTGCTGGGGATTGCCGCACGTCAGGGCCGGCAGCCTACGCTGGCGCTGCGCCTGGCGGTCGGGTTGAGCGCGCTGGCACTGCTGGCGACGATCTGGGGACTGCTGTCCGGGTTGCTGCCGGGGGGCAAGTCTATTTCGCTGCTGGCAAACGTTCTGCAGGCGGTGCTGGCGCTGGGGTGCGCGATCTTTGTGGGATTGTATGTCCGCCGGGTGCTTCAGGAACGCTCATCGAGCGGTTCGTAGGCTCGGCCGGTTGTACGAATGCGAAGGTGAGCAGCCGCGTAGTGTTTCTACCGTCTATGCGGCTGCTCCCAGCTCACCTATGCCGACACCGGTTGCTCCGCGCGCAGAAGCGCAAAGACTGCCGGAATCAGCATCCATGCCAGAAAAAAGATGATAAATCCAAGGCCGGGAATAAGATTGAGTAGCGCTAAGGTCAATGCGACCCCCACCCCGGCCAGGCGTGCCGGGCGGTGAAAGGCAGGGTGGCGTACCGTCGCCGGCAGCAGGAGCAGGAGCACACTGAGCATCAGAGCAAAAAAAAGATTCTGGTTCTCGGTAGGATAAATTTTTTCATTCAACACCCTGAAGACAATCAAAATTGTAACAATGTGAATTGGTAGTGCCAGGAGACACCCGCGCAACCACGGCGCGCCAATGGCCCAGGTGACAATCGCACCCGCAAAACTTATAGCAGATGGCAGCACAACATATGGAACAAAAACGGGTAGGAAGCCGGAAGGGGAAGAATTTCCGGGACTAACTATATTTAGATTGAAGCTCACTTCGAAGCTCCAATAGTGAGATCCCAAAATAGCGCCCCCACCAAGAAGGCCCATTCCGGCGGCGAGTGCGGCACGGTGCCAGTTCATGCGTCTACTCCTGCATGCGTATGGTGATGTTGACGTTATTATTCTGGCTGCTGGAGGCAGCTATAACCGGGCCGGTATTAGTTCAGCGCAGTGCCGACAGGCGGAGGTGAACCCGCATGCAACCAGGTAATCACTCGGGCAGGTGCCTGGGTTCGTGCTGTTTGTTCTATCGGTGGCTAGTATAGCATAAAAGATAGCGCCTGTCTGCATAGATCATGCCGGTTGATACCTGGCTGGAAATCCCAGTTTATCTGTACAACATTTGAATAATTATTTAACTGTTATTTCTGGACCACTATTATGCACCAGGGAAGTGTATCCGGGCCGGGGAAAATCGGGAAGGAGTGTATCTGCTGAAGTGGAAAGGGTGAAATGGCAGAACCTATGTTTGTTTTTGAAAGGACTATACGAAAGGTATACAGGATTTTTAGTGTAAATAAAGATAGTATAAAGTGCATAAAGGTTCTACCTGAATACCGCCGACGTACGGCATGCTGCTAAAAAATAACACTCGTGACACCAAACGTCTCCAGCGCCATCCAGCCCACGAAGAGGACATAGCAGCCCAGCAAGATCCAGCTCTCGGTTCGGCTCAATGCCAGCCGCGTACGTAGCAGCGCAAAGAGCAGAATCGTCGCAAAGGTCAGCACGCCCATCATTGGCGCAGCAACGGCAAAGTCAATCGTGGCCGACCCCACGATCAACACTCCAATCGGAATGGCGATCAGCAGATCAAAAATATTACTGCCCAGCACATTGGCGATGCTGATCACCCCTTCGCCCCGGCGTGCCGCGCGTACACTCACAAAGGCATCGGGCAGGCTGGTCGCCGCCGCAATCACGGTCAATCCCCAGAGGAACGTCGGGGTATTGAGGATATTGCCCAGGGCAATCGCCGAGCGGACCAACCCCTCCACCGCCGCAACGATAATGACCAGGCCCAGCAGCAGGCGCAACCACTCCTTGCCAGGCTGAATATCCGATGGAGATTCTTTTTCCGCCTGATACTCAGCGATATCCTGTTGTTGCAGAAAAATGTAGACGCCATACAGCGCCACGGGGATCAGCGCAATCGGGCGGTTCATCGCGCCCTGCCACTGCGTGCCCTCAACCGGGTTGTAGATCAGGGCGAAGGCGAAGGCCAGCAGCAGCACGGTGACACTGGTGATGTAAAACTGGGCATCTTTGTAGACCAGGACGCGGTCAGTTACCAGCTTCTCCCCCAGCAGGCCCGCCAGACGGGGGATAACCAGAATATTGAAGATCGCCGAGCCGACAATCGTTGCCACGCCGAGATTAAACTCGCCATGGATCAATGTCGCAATCACCGTACTGGAGAGTTCCGGGAAACTCGAGCCGATCGCCGCGATAATCGCGCCCTGCACAATCGCCGGCAGTTGGTAGTAGGCCGCCAGCCGATCCGCCGCCTTCTCCAGAAAAAAACTGCCCCGCCAGACAAATGCCGTCGATACCACGATCACGCCAATGTACAAGAGCAGTTGCATGGACTGTTCCGTTTAGCTTGAAGATCACTTATGAACGTTGAGCAAATACCCCGGATACGCCATCCGGGAGTCCCGGCTTCACCCGGTGGCATGCCTGCCGGGGCCGCAGCCTACTGCCAGGCAAGCCTGGTCCGGCTGAAGCCGGGGCTCCAGTTCAGCAATGTCTGGATTTATTTTTCAAAATTGGCCGGTTCGCGGGTTTTGCTCATGTCGTATTGTTGGTGATCCAGACTCCCACCGCGTAACGCGTGTCATTGACAGCTATGGTCAACCTACCCCGACACAGCTTCGCGGGTTGGGGGCGCCATAAACTCCGGGCCGACCGGATCATTGATCGTCTCGCTCAGGATATGTTCAATGGCATCTTTCCCCGGTCCGGTGAGCGACCAGTCCATTGCGCCGTCGATCGGGTCCAGTTGATCGGGGCGGCGTGCGCCCCAGAGCGCAATATCGACGCCCTGATCCAGAATCCAGCGGATCGCCAGATGGATCACCTGCCGGTCGTAGTGCTGCTGGGTAAACTGGTTGAGCCGCTCCACAGCGTTCAGATATTGCTCATAGCGCGGTTGCTGGAACTTGGGGTCGCCCTGGCGCAGATCGTCACCTTCAAAGCTGCGTGTCGCCGTCATCTGGCCGGACAGCAGTCCCCGACAGAGCGCGCCGTAGGTCAGCAGCGTGATGCCATGCTGCCGGCAGTAGGGCAGCACATCAGCTTCAATAGCTCGCTCAAACAGATTGTAGGGCGGCTGGCAGGTGTGTAGCGGCGCAACCTGGCGGAAGGTGTCCATCTTCTCGGGTGAGAAGTTGCTCACGCCAATTGCGCGAATCTTGCCCTGTTGATAGAGCTTATGCATCGCCTCAGCCGCCTGTTCAATCGGCACTGTCGGGTCGGGCCAGTGAACCTGGTAGATATCGATATAGTCAGTCTGGAGCCGCTGCAACGAGTCATCAATTTCCTGGAAGATCCGATCCGGCGTTGCATTGCGGAACACATTCCCGTCCTTCCAATCCATTGCCACCTTGGTCGCCAGCACAATCCGGTCGCGCTGTCCATACTGTGCAATCGCCTTGCCGACAATCTCCTCGGAACGCCCAAACCCGTACACCGGCGCGGTATCGATCAGTGTGATGCCCCGGTCCAGGGCCGCGTGGATGGTGTTGATCGACTGCTGCTCATCCGTGCCGCCCCACATCCAGCCACCAATGGCCCAGGTGCCCAGGCCCACCCGCGAGGCATTGATCTCGGTTCCCTGCACGCGAACATATTCCATGATCCTGCTTCTCCTTGTCATCTCGTCTGGTTTGCAACGGTTTGGAACGTATCACGCCCGAATCGGCTTCTGCTTCTGTCGCCCTGCGTCGCAAGAAGCGTGCCACTATGAGCGTGGTACAATACCGCTATACAGCCGGGAAAGGACCGTACAATGACGATGACCATAGCTGAACTAACGGCACAGACGGAGCAACTTCCGTCAGGAGAACAGGAGAAACTTGTGCGGTGACTGCTCACGCTGCGGGGCCGGCAACAATTACATTCGGTACTACCAGCAGCCACCCCCGGCGTGGTATGGCCGAGAAATTGGAGCAGGTGCAGATTGATCCGGCGGGTGCGATGGTACGGGTTATCGAAGTAGAATGTGAAAGATAAACGGATTGCCTCTTGAGCAGTGGTAAACATATGCCATAATATGACACGAGTTACGCGGTCCCTAACCCGGAAGGTATTTCAGCCTCCGGCCTGCCGAAAGCGAAACCTCCTTTTAAGTGACACAACTTACGCGGTGGGTACACAAATTGAACATGTGCCCAGGTGGACGCCCGATTCGCCTCCGGCAGTATGGTACATGTTGATCTTCCGCCCTGCCGGAGGCGGAATCTCCTGTCGGATCAACGACCGCGTAACGCGTGGTAAGTGACTGCAGTTACGCAGTCTATCCTTGGGCAGTGGATAGCGCCTCCGGCAGGGCGGAACAGGACATCCTTTGTCAGGACATGTTGGCTCACAGAGCCAACATGTCCTGACAAAGATCATAAAGCGTACCATGCTGCCGCAGGGAATCGGGCTTCCATCGGGTGAAACAAGTGAGCAACCACGTAAATCGTGAACATGAGAATGGTATGCTGAAGTAGAGGGAGTATTAATGGCAAAAGCAGGGGTTGTCTATGCCGGTACTGCCGATGGGCTGGTGACACTGAGCGATCCGGGCGGGATTGGGCGCTGGCGGCGGGTGGCCCACGAACTGCGCGGGCATGCCGTGCGTGCTCTGCAGGCGCAGAACGCGCTGGAACTGCTGGCTGCCGTTGCGGGTATGGGTCTCCAGCGGACAACGGACGGTGGGCAAACCTGGCAATGCCTGCTCGACGCCGATGTTGCCGCGATTGCAGTGCATCCCGCGATGCCGGAGCAGATCTTCGCACTGACCAGTAATGGCACCGTGCAGCGCAGCAATAACCACGGCGCAACCTGGCACGCGGTCTTGTTGCCGGAGGCGCAGCGTCACGCGGCAAAGCTAATCGCGCCGTATGATCCGCAACATCTTTATGTGACACAGGGCAACGTCGTGCTTACCGGCGCTGACGCGGGTGCAACCTGGTCGCAGTACGGGGCCGCCTTCGCAAGCGAGGTTACGGAACTGGTCGCCGCGCCGGGACCGGACCAACGGCTCTTCGCCGTTGCGGAGGGCCGCATCTACCGGACGGGCGCCGGAGCGCAGGCAAACTGGCAGCCGGTTGCGCCAATGGAGGATGTTTTTGCGCGGCGGGTGGTGCTAACTGTGCTGCCGGGGAAGCAACCGGTGTTACTGGCGGCGGCGGCCACTGCCGACAAGTTTCTGCTGGTACGTAGCGAAGACGATGGCGTAAGCCGGCAGGCCGCGCAGGTTAACGTGCCGCTGACGGAGGAGGTTAGCGTGATCATGCCCGCCAGTTACCACATTGATACGGTCTGGGCGGGCACAACAGCGGGGCAACTGCTCCGCTCCGATGATCGGGGCCGCACCTGGAGCGAGATTGCGCGCGAAGCGGCGGCAATCACGAGTCTGGCGGTGGTGCGGCTGGCGTGAGCCATGGTGTGTAAGCGGTGCGGGCAACTACTCCTGAACGATCAGCGGCAGGTGGACCGTGTGGCGATTTGCGGGAGCACTATTAGTTGCATAGTCAGCAAACAGGGCGCTGGCGCGGTCAGCGTTGATCCGTCCGGCTCCCAGGAGCCCCGCATAATCCGGGTTCACGCTGTCAAGATTGTCGGCGGTTGTGAGGATTGCCGCAACTGCCTCGTCCCGGCTCCAACCATAGTTTGACATCAGCACGCCGAGCAAGCCACTGACAAACGGTGCGGAGAAGGAGGTACCATTGCGGGTCAGGTAGCCCCCATCGGCGCTAAGGGTGCGGATATCCTGGAACGGCGCCGCGATATCCACCCAGCTTCCATAGTTCGAGCGGGCGGCCTTAACACCATCGGTATTGACCCCCGCGACGGCAATCACCATCGCGTCAGCGGTGCCGGCACCATAGGCCGCCGGGTAGAACGGCGCGGCGCTGTTGCCATTCCCCGCCGCCGCGACAACGGCGATTCCATCAGTGTAGGCCCGCTCAATTGCGGCCTGCTCCAGAGTGCAGGGTTCCGCTCCGCCGATGCTGATATTGATCACCTGCGCGCCGTGGATGCGGGCATAGTCGATGGCCTCCGCGATGGTGGCACAACTCAGCGCGCCGGACTTATCCGCCACAATGCGCAACGGCATTAGTTGCAACCCGGGCGTTTTATCCTGAGCATCGCCGCCGCCGATCCCGGCCACCCCGCGCGCGCGGCCTACGCCATCCAGGTCGTTGTTAATTTCCGCGCTAATGATCCCGGCTACACTGCTGCCATGGCTGTTAGACGAGACATCCTGGGCCAGGTCATCATCTTCTACAAAATCAAACCCCGGCACCACATTCGCATCAATATCGGGATGATCAAGGTCAACCCCGGTGTCAATCACCGCTACCGTTACCGGGCTATCGGGATTGCTGCCGGTCAACCCACGGGACCACATCGCCACAATCCCAATATCGTTATAGTATTCCTGCGCAATAAACTCAGTGTCGAGTGGGCCGGCCCGCTCATCAATTGCCAGCGTCTGGCGGGGTGCATTGGGTTCGGCCTGCGCTACAAGCGGCGAGGCGGCCAACGTAGCCGCCAGTTCAGCCGTGTCCACCCTGGGGGACAGGTCGGCCAGATAGACCGGGTGGGCGCTATCAATGCTCAGGG
>CAKZQX010000557.1 GCA_937141995.1 uncultured Chloroflexaceae bacterium
CGCCTGGGTTTGGAACCGACCGCGTAACTCCTGTGAATAACAGAACTTACGCGGTCGGTTCATCAAACCGGGCGTTTCACCCGGTGAACGGCAGAATCGCCTGCGGCAGCATGGTTCTGGTTTTACCTTTGTCACAAACAATTTACACTTTGTGCAAATTGTTTGTGACAAAGACAGGAATCTTCCGCCCTGCCGGAGGCGAATGTTCCTTTCGGGTTCGTAACCGCGTAACTCGTGTGAATAACACGACATACGTATAAACTATTTTGCTTTCCAATTCCCAGTCTGCTCGTCCTTCTCATACTTCTGCTTGACAGCGGCCCAGGCAACCCGGTGCGCGCGGGACTCGTCCTGGTTGTACTCGTCCCAGGCACTGTTAAACGCCGACTGGTAGATCTCCTGCGCATGTTTGGGCAGATGATCCCGCACACTATCGGGCAGATCATGAATGTCTTGATATGGCATCTTTACGCTCCTTTCGATTTTTTGCACCATACCGCAGGGCGATCAACGCGCCCGCGAGGAATCCAAACAGGGCTGATCGTTGCTGTGGTGAGCGTGGCTGCGGTGGCCGGGTCACGGTCAGGCGCGAGTTATCCAGGTAATCGGTCTGGGCAAGTAGCGTTGCGAGCTGTTCCTGATCACGCGCGGCCGTCTCGACCTGGTGCCCACGGGGAATACCCTGCCGCGCCCGGGACCGTTCAGTCATTGGCACGGCATCCTCGTCCGGCACAATCTGCGAGCCATAGTGCCGTGCATAAACCTGGGTAAACTCCGCGCCAAAGAAGAGAATCAACCCGGAGTAATAGATCCAGACCAGCAGAATGGCAAGCGAGCCCGCCGCACCATACACCGATCCCACACTGCTACTACCGATATACTGACTTAGTAAATACTTACCGATGGTAAACAGCAGCGCCGTCATCGCCGCACCGATCCAGACATCTTTCCAGGAAATCTGCACATCCGGCAGAATCTTGTAGATCATGGCAAAGAGCAGCGTAATGATCCCAAACGAGATTGCAAAATTAACAATGGTCCAGAGGAAATCAGCACCGGGGAGCAGATCACTCATGTAGGTGTTTAGCGCACTCACTGCCGCACTAATGACGAGCGAAACCAGCAGCAAGAAGCCAATGCCCAGAACCATCGTCATCGCGGTGACACGCTTCTTGGCAGTCGCCTTCAGGCCGCTCCCCGGTTTAGGCTGCACTTCCCAGACGGTATTAAGCGCATCCTGCAGTTGCGCAAACACACCCGATGCACCAAAGAGCAGCGCAACAACACCGATGATCGTGGCGATGATCCCGGCACCGGTATTACCCGCTTGCGCAATCGCGGTCTGAATCATATCGGCAGCGGATGGTCCTACCAGACTACTCATCTGATCGCTAATTTCGCCTTTGGCCGCCTGGTCGCCAAACACAAACCCGGCCACCGAGACGACAATGACCAGCAGCGGAGCCAGCGAGAGCATGGTGTAGTAGGCCAGCGCTGCTGCCAGGCGATTGGCTTTATCATCGCGCCACTCGGCAAATGCCTCTTTGAAGAGACGAAAGAACTTTTTCATCACATCACCTCCTATTAAACTATTAAATGACACGAGTTACGCGGTGCAGGCGAAGCCGGTCGTTATCGGGCACAAGCGCCCAGATGGTACATTTTTAAGAGCGTACATAGCTGGTTTGCACGTTCACCACGTACCTTGTGTAAAGCACAGAGAACCGAGGAACAGAGAACACAGCTCGCCTGGCGCATGGCTATCGAACAGCGTGCTCGTTCTTTGTCCTGTTTCAACAGACTAGCGTTTTTTTGAGCGGCGCTTGATGCCGACAAACAACCCGGCCAGAAAGCCGATGAGCGTCGCACGGCGCTCGGGGATGGACGGCGGAACCGGTGGCGGCGCTGGTTCCTCGGTCGCACACGCCTGATCCCGCGCCGCCTGCTGCACTTCTGCAAAGCGGGGAATGCCCTGCTGCGCCCGCATCTGCGCAGTCAGGGGTACAGCCCATGCAGCCGGTTCGATGCGGGTGCCATACCTGCGTGAATAGACCTGGGTAAACTCCGCGCCCAGGAAGAGAATCAACCCGGAGTAGTAAACCCAGATAAGAATAACCGCCAGCGAACCGGCCGCACCATAGATCGAGCCAATGCCGCTCTGCCCCAGGTAGAGCCCAATTAGCGATTTACCGATTGTGAACAGAATGGCCGTAACGATTGCACCAATCCAGACATCACCCCAGACGATATGCACATCCGGCAAGAGCTTAAAGATCATCGCAAAGAGCAGCGTGGTAATCCCAAAGGAAATACCGATATTGGCAAATCGCCAGGCAAAATCGAGACCCGGAAGCGCTTCGCTCGCATATTCTTGTAGTCCATTTAAAATAGCGCTTATGACCAGCGATACCAGCAACAAAAAGCCAATCCCCAGCACCATAGTAAATGCCGTAAATCGCTGTTGAACGATTGTCTGAATGGGACGACCCGGCTCCGGTTGCACATCCCAGATCGTGTTAAGCGCATCCTGGAGTTGGGCAAACACCGCCGTTGCGCCAAAGAGCAACGTTAATAGACCAATAATGCCGGCAAGCGTAATCGCCCCCCGTTGACTCGCGTTTTTGAGGGCAGTCTCAATTAATAATGCGCCACTCGCACCTGCCAGATCCTCAAACTGGGCACTGATTGCGCCGCGCGCCGCATCCTCGCCAAACACCGCTCCGGCGACGGCAACAGCAACGACCAGTAGCGGCGCAAGCGAAAAGATCGTGTAGAACGCCAGGGCCGCAGCCAGACGCGGCGCTTTGTCTTCTATCCACTGCGCCATCGTCTGTTTGAGAATTTCAAAGAAGATGTGCATCCGGCTACCTCGCTTGGGTCATCGTTAATTATCGTCAAGACATTTACTTCCGGGGGCGAACAGGGCAATCAGGCAGCGGCGCATCTCTGGCAT
>CAKZQX010000558.1 GCA_937141995.1 uncultured Chloroflexaceae bacterium
GGAGCGCGTGCCGGTCGGGGTCAGCGTTGGCGTTCAGCCCGATATTGCCACGCTACTGCGCGTGGTGCAGGACTACATCAACGACGGCTATCAACGGGTGAAGCTGAAGATCAAACCCGGCTGGGATATTGAACCGACCCGCGCCGTCCGCAGCACCTGGCCGGATCTGCTGCTCCAGGTAGATGCCAACAGCGTCTACACCCTGGAGCATGCCGACCATCTGGCGCAACTGGACCCGTTCGACCTCCTGTTGATCGAGCAACCCCTGGCCCACGACGATATTATCGATCACGCGCAGTTGCAGCGCCACCTGCGCACGCCGATCTGCCTGGACGAGAGTATTGTCTCGCCCGCGCATGCGCGCCGGGCCATCGAACTGCGGGCCTGCGGCGTAATCAATATCAAGCCGAGTCGCGTAGGTGGGCTGGCGGCTGCGCGGCAGATCCACGCCATGGCCCGGGCGGCGAGCCTGCCGGTCTGGTGCGGAGGCATGCTGGAGAGCGGCATTGGTCGGGCAACCAATGTGGCGCTGGCGAGTCTGCCCGGCTTTACGATACCCGGCGATATCAGCGCCAGCCGGCGCTACTTCCGGCGCGATATTGTGACAACTCCCTTTGACCTCAACCCGGATAGCACCCTGACGGTGCCTACCGGTCCCGGTAATGGCATAACTGTGGACGAAGCCTATCTGGAGGAGGTGACGGTTGAACGGTGGGAATTGCGCACGGGAGGCTGAGACTCTACGAATCATAACGCGGAGGCATGTAGTAACATTCCTGTCGGATATACAATTATGACAAGTTTTCCACGTTTTCCACAGGTTATCCACATTTTTCCCAGAGGCGGGCACATGCTGCGCCGGAATTCAGGGATGTGCCTCCGCTATGCCCAACTCTTTTGCCATACGCTATATGACCAGCCGCGCCACACCGGGATCGGTGCAACATGCGATGCTACCGCGCACACCGACGGCCTGAATCCTCCGCTGTTCATACGCTCTTAACTTTTGCATAAAGGAACATTTATGTAAATTTGGCACGATAGACTGCGCGTCGGCCCCGAACATCATATGAGCAGCCTCGCCCCGGCGGATGCGGGCATTGTCGCCACGGGCGCGCTGATTGTTGGCTTTGCCCTGATTGCCCGGCTTGCTCTGCTGCCCGTGATCGAGACGCTGCCGGCGCAGTTGCACGCCGTAACCTGAGCTACCGGAACATGACCCAGGGCAGCTACTGCCCTGGGTCATCGGGAAAAGCGCCCTCTTCCACCCCCCACAGTGAGCCGGCCCGCTGCTGGGCCGGAACCAATGCATGCTACAATTGCTCCACCCACTTTTATTCAGTAGCGTAACTTGCAACCTATTTTAAACGTTTGATAAGTAGAAGTCTTTTTTCAATCACACGACGTACGCGGTGCAGACTGTTCCGGCCGCGTGCCGGAACCGGAAGCCGGTTTCGCCCGCGGCAGCATGGAATCTTCCGCCCTGCCGCAGGCGCAATGTGCTGCCGAGTCAGAGACTGCGTAACTCATGTCAATCATTGCGGAGCACTCCAACTGCTCCAAGCGGACGCTTGCATGATCGGCAGTGTCCGCTGCGGCCGCATGCCGGCCAGACAACCCGAAGTGAGGAGGAACGGTCTATGCGGACACGCCTGGATTTTCATATGTTGATATCCTGCCTGGTGCTGTTTATCGTCGCACTGCTGCCGACAATTTCCCATACGCAGCCTGCGGCCGAGGTCTGTTTCAATGAGACCGGCTACTGCATCAGTGGACGCTTTCGTAGCTACTGGGAGCAGAATGGCGGTCTCCCGGTCTTTGGCTATCCCATCTCGCCGGCGACTGAGGAGACTAACCCGTTGACGGGCGAGCGCCGCCTGACACAATGGTTTGAGCGCACCCGCTTTGAACTCCACCCGGAGAACGCGCCTCCGTACGATGTCCTGCTTGGGCGGATTGGCGCGGACCTGCTCAAGGAGCGCGGACGGGACTGGTGGACCTTCCCGCCGGGCACGCCCCGCGACGGATGTCTCTATTTTGAGGCAACCACCCACACGCTATGTGAGCCATTCCTGACCTTCTGGCAACTGCATGGCCTGGAACTTGACGGCTTCCCCGGCAAAACCTACGAGGAAAGCCTGGCCCTGATGGGCGCGCCGATCAGCGAGCCGCGTTGGGAACTCCACGGCGGACTGAATGCCAATGTTCGCCTGACCCAGTGGTTCGAGCGTGCCCGCTTTGAGTGGAATGTTGAACAGTCTGAAATGCTGCTGGGACTGTTAGGGGCCGAACTCTATGCACTGCGCGCGCCGATTGCGCCACCACCCGCGCCAACAGCGGTACCGCAACCCACCGCCGGCACGCCGCCACCCGGCACGCCGCCGACTGCGGGCAGAACTGCCACACCGACTGACGCGGACGACGAGCCGGACGACGAGCCGGATGCAACCCGAACACCCACACGTACCGTGGAAGCCGATGACGACGATGATGCAACCCGAACACCCACGGCGACACGAACACGAACAGCTACACCTGAAACCGACGAGACAACGACGCCGACAAACACAGCCACACCATCACCATCACCAACGCTCCCAGCGGCTTCGTTCGACAATTGCCGGGATGACCCGAACAAAGCCCGGGCGGCCAACTTCCCTGTAGATATTGTTCGGGTGGACAAGGATGGCGACGGTGAAGATGAAGTGGTCCGCCTGCGCAATGTGAGCGAGGAGACGGTTGATCTGGATGACTGGATCATGTGTAGTATCACTGGAACCCAGGAACACACCGGTATTGAGGGCGAGCTAGAACCTGACGAAACGCGCGATTTTCCGTACACTGGTTCCGGGGAGATCTGGGACGATGACAACGTTGATAACGGCGCACTCTATAACGAGGATGGACAACTGGTAAGTTACTGGTTTGATCCAGAGTAAGCGCTATCCAGGGATTTCGCAGGTGAAGGCGTTTGGTAGTAGGGACGCGCCTCTGCGCGTCCGCGCTGCCGCCGGCGAATCCGGCTTCCATCGGGTCAAACGTCCGGTTTGCATGCCCACTGCGGACGTCCTGGCATTGACACGAGTTACGCGGTGGGCGTTCAAATCAGACACATACGCTCACAACGACCGGATTCGCCGGCGGCAGCATGGTACGTTTTTCTTTTTCACAAGAATCTTGCACATAGTGCAAAATTCTTGTGAAAAAGAAAGGAATCTTCCGCCCTGCCGGAGGCGATATCTCCGTCCCGAAGCGGGACTGCATACGTCCTAGCATTGCCAGGATGTACGCGGTGCCGCCTATTTCGGCCTTGTGCCGGCCCCAAAAGGCAACCTCGCCTGCGACAGCATGGGCGGTTCATCCGAACAAATGCCTGGTTTGTATGCCCACCGCGTACGTCCTGGCATTGACGCGCGCTATGTAGTCTCTCCCCCGGAAGTTGCTATCGCCTCCGGCAGGGCGGAAGCGAATCTGACGTTCATCGGGTGAAACGCCCGGTTTGAACAGATGAAAGCTCGTCTCGCCGGCGGCAGCATGGTACGTTTTCGATCTTTTTGGAAAAAAAGTGGCTCTCCGAGCCACTTTTTTTCCAAAAAGGATGTCCGATTCCACCCTGCCGGAGGCGAAATGTCCTTTCGAGTCAGTGACCGCATAACTCGTGTCATTGAGTGATTACATGATTGTCAGGAAAAACAGCCTCTTCTATTCATCGGTACCATCTATACTAAAAATGCCGGCAGGTATCTCGCCATGCCCTGCCGACCAGAAGGAGGGAGCGATGGATAGGATATCGCCCCCTTTACGGGTTATCCGACGGCATGTTGTGGTATGGGTGGATCACTCGGCACACTGCCGGCAATCTTGAGCAAAGGAGCTACAGCAATGATCCGCAGTATTGACCATATCGTAATCCTGGTCTATGACCTGGAACTGGCGATAGCCGACTATACCGACCTGGGCTTTACCGTCATTCCCGGTGGTGAGCATGCCGACGGCGCAACCCGCAACGCGCTGATCGTCTTCGCCGAGCCGGACCAGGCCGACAGCACTTACCTGGAGTTGATCGCCTTCAAGCGGGAAGCGCCCGATCATCGCTGGTGGCAGCATACCCGCAGCGGCGAGGGGCTGATTGACTTTGCAGTGCTGCCTGATGCCATCGCCGCCGATATCGCTACTGCGGGTGAGCGCGGCCTGGCGATTGAGGGGCCGATTCCCGGTGGACGCCGCCGCCCCGACGGGCAGGAGCTTGCCTGGCATATGGGCTTCCCGCCCACCCCCGACCTGCCCTTCC
>CAKZQX010000559.1 GCA_937141995.1 uncultured Chloroflexaceae bacterium
AATTGCAACCCAGGCAATCAAGCCGGGAATACCAAGATCAACCGCAATTTGTAGAAAAAGGTTATGCGCGTGGGGAATAGTATCAGGAGCTGTAAGAAACAACGGATAGAATCGATCTGCGACCATTCCAAATGTACCCATACCGATACCTGTAAACGGAAAATCACATATCATATAGATGGCACGTGACCAGATTTCGATACGTTTATCAAAGCCACCAAATGTCCGGCTTGTTGTAACAACATCAAGTAGCGGAGCACCACCGACCAACAGGACAGTACTAAGTAGCGTTACTGCTACCACCATCGTGAGTAGCCATCCATGGCGCCAGCGCAAACCAACCAGGAGCAACAGCGCTACTGCCAGCGCCAGCAACGCCCCACGCGATTGGGTTAGCAGAAGTGTTCCCCCCATCATTGGTAGTGACATAAGAGTCAAGAGATATTCAAGCCTGCTCCAATGCCTGCCATCAAATAGAGTTAATGCCAGCAGTAATGGCAACAGCAGCACGAGTAGACCGGCCATCACATTTGGATTTACTGTGTCTGCAATAATCGGTACAAGCCGCGTATACAATGCATCGGGCAGCAGAGGTAATTTTCCACCACCCCACTGGACAGTCAGCGGAGCAACGCCGGCAAGCAGCAATCCTATCAACGCCACACCAACCAGGAGCAGGCGCAGTCGTGCCAGGTTTGTTGTCCAGTTCACAATGGCGTAGTAGAGCGCAATCCCGCTGAGTAGTCGATAGACCTGAGGAAGGGTTGTATCCGGTATAACTGTTACCCAGAGCGTTACGGGTAGCATCACCCCAAGGAGTGCAACCGACCAGTCAATTGGAGTACGTACACTCAAACGCCCATAGCCCAACCAGCGTATTCCCCACCAGAGCAAAGCCAGACCGAGGACCATTGGCAGTGTACGGGGCACAACAACCCCTAAAGCGACAGCGAGTCCTACCGACCAGATTTCCAGATCAGCTAACCTGCGTGCAACCAGACGAACTCTACATAGCATAAATGGCTGACTACTCCAGATTGTATGGGGCGAACCATCAAAGCGTGCGACTCGTAACCCATTGACGAATAAGCACGCGCGCCGGTTCCTTGAGTGCGGGCGTATGTCCCTCTAATGCTGCCAGGCTGTTATAGCCCTCCTCCGCTGCCTGTAAGTAGAGATGGAGCAACTTACGCATAACTTCATCATCAGTCTGAGTATTGATATGTAACAATTCATTGTACAACGCCTGCAATGCCTCTGGCACTGAACGTACCAAATCACGCTGCAGCCGATAGATACGCGGGTGTGGTGTTTTGCACCGCTGCTCTTCCGCCAATGATAATTCCTCATGTAGCTTTTCACCTGGTCGCACCCCGGTGTAAACTATCTGTATATCCTCACCTACACGCAGACCGCGCAGTCGGATCATCCGGGCAGCCAGATCGCTGATTTTTACTTCGTCGCCCATATCGAGCATAAAAATGTCTGACCTGGTAGCATATACGGCGGCCTGCACAATCAGGCTGGCCGCTTCAGGGATACTCATAAAAAACCGGGTCATCTCACGGTGCGTCACTGTTACTGGTCCGCCTCGATCAATCTGCTGCCAGAAGAGCGGAACGACACTCCCGCGACTTCCAATGACATTCCCAAAACGCACAGCAGCAAAAACCGTTTTGTTCACCGGATGGTCATTCAGGCTGGCAACCCACAACTCCCCCAACCGCTTCGTCATTCCCATCACACTGCTGGGGTGTACCGCTTTATCAGTTGAGACAAAGATAAAGCGTTCGATGCCATGTTCCAATGCGGCCTG
>CAKZQX010000560.1 GCA_937141995.1 uncultured Chloroflexaceae bacterium
GTGGTTGCTCTTTCACACCCGCGCCGGGTTGGTGCTGCGCGCGCTGGGGGAACGCCCGGCGTCGGTCTTTGCGCGGGGCGTGAATGTCACCGCGCTGCGCTACGGCTATGTGCTACTGGGGGGTGCGCTGGTGGGTATCGCCGGGGCGGCCTACTCGCTCGATCTCAAGCAGGGCTGGAGCTACCGGCATATCTTTGGCCTGGGCTGGATCTCGCTGGCGATTGTGATCTTTGGGGGCTGGCGACCCTGGCGCGTGGCGCTGGGCTGTTACCTCTTCGGGGCGCTGCAACTGCTTGCCAGCCGCTCGCAGAGCACGCTGGAGCAACTGCCGACGCAGATCTTTCAGGTGACACCCTTCGCGGTGATGATCTTCGTCCTGGTGCTGGTGAATACCAGTAGCAATCCGGCCGTGACGCGCTGGGTGGCCCGCCGGCCGGATGCGCTACGCCGGCCGTTGCAGTGGCTGATTACGCGCCTGGCTACGCCCGCGCCGGCAGCATTGGGCAAGCCGTTTGAGCGACCATAGCTCCAGGGCTACGTCAGGATCGCCGCCAGGGCTGCATCAAGATCATTCAGGTCGGGCAGGGTTGCATCGGGCTGGTGGGCCGCCAGTTCGTCGCAGGTGTAGGGGCCGGTGGCGACGGCGACCGTGCGGGTGCCGTTGAGTTTGCCGCAGCGGATGTCATGCGGCGTATCACCCACCACGATGATATCCTGTCCAGTGAAGGGACGCCCATAGTGTTCGGCGGCGCGCTCGGCCGCGATGGGCACCAGTAGCGCGCGCTCGTGATGATCATTGCCATACGCGCCGACTTCAAAGTGCATAAAGGGCAGCAGACCCAGCCAGTCGAGTTTGAGCCGCGCAATCGGGGCCACATTGCCCGTCAGCGGAGCCTGGATTGCGTGGGCTTGCAGGTGTGCCAGGAGCGTCGTTGTTCCCGGCAACGCCCCACCGGCAGCGATGACATCAAACTGCCGCTGCGCAAACGCCTCCACATAGACCGTAATGAAGGTCTGGAGTTGTTCAAACACCGCCGTGGGCGTCAGATCGGGAAACGTTTCCTGAATAATCTGGCGGTCGGTTTTCCCCGAGTAAAATGCTCGTTCGCGCCGGGACAACGGGCCAAAGACCTGCGCCATGGCCTTGCGCATGGTTTCACCGGCAATCCCGCCCGTGTGAATGAGCGTTCCATCGACATCCCAGAGAATAAGTTTATGCATAGATCCGGCGCTCGTGCTGCTATGGTGTAATGCCCATCACGCGCTCGACCTTGCCGTTGCAGTGGCGGCGCACCGTGTCCAGCAGATCGTCCAGATCAATCGGCTTGGACAGATAGTCGTTGAAGCCGGCTTCCTGGGAACGGGAACGCTCCTCCTCGCCCAGTCCGCTCATCGCAATCGCGGGACAGCGCGCATATCCGGGCAGTTCGCGCAGACTATCCAGCAGTTCTGCCCCATCCGCATCCGGCAGCATCAGATCGAGCAGCATCAGATGGCAGTGCTGATCGTGGGCCAGACTCAGGGCCATTTGCCCATCGTTAGCGACAACGACTTCGTAGCCCTGACTGCTCAGAAAATGACAGAGTACCTGTTCCATCAACGGATTATCTTCCACAAGCAGTATCTGCATTAAAATTCCTTTCGTTGAGTCCGGGAGACACCAACTCCACGGTTACGCTCCCAGCAGGAGTAGGGCCGGACAGCCGATGGACCGGGAGCGACTGCAACAGCGCAGCATGACACTCCCGGTTGCCTTGCGCATTGGCAACCAGACTGATGAGGGGAGCGAGTTTGGTTCGTGGGAAAAGTTGACCGGCGACTGGTCCGGTGAGCGGGGCGGGAGCCGTCAAAGCCGAGGTGAACACTCCGCATACTACTCGGCGGTACGCTATCGGGTTGCGCCCGGCGTAGCGCCGTCGTCACCGGTTCACTCGGTCCAGGTGCAACCGCAACAGTGCGACATGTTGTACAGAGCAGCCAACTGCTAGATTGAACCGGACCGGTGGGTAGACCCACAGCGACCTCCCGTTTTCCGACTAGGTAAGATGTTTGCGCATATACACCCACTCGCGCTGCCCAAAGATCAGCCGGGTCAGCCACGAGCGCCGCACATACATATCGCGGAACCCCAGGCGGCGGTAGAGGGTGCGCGCCCCCGTATTTGCGCCGCTCACATAGAGCCCCAGGTAGTGTTTATGCCGTGACTGCGCTTCCTGTTCGGCGCGGGCCAGCATAGCGCCGGCAATGCCCTGTCGCCGGTAGTCATTCAGCACCGCCACATCGGTAATAAACCCTTCGCCCCGACCAATGCGATGGTCCAGCAGCGATAACGCAAACATTGAACGAATAGCGCCCCACACCCCCAGCACCTGCTGAAATGCCAACTCCGCGGCTCCGCTGTTGTCGATTCCCATCTCCCAGGTACGCAGCGTAGTCGTACCAACGATCCGACCGTCCAACTCGGCCACAAACATTCCCCGCAGTGCCTGCATCCCCTGCCGTCGCCAGGACGCTTCCAGGGCCGCCGCGCCACGGGTCATCCCATTTGCGCCAAAGGCACCGCCGAACTTATCGGCGAATGCTTCGCAGTGCAGGGTCAAGATATCGGTAATATCCTCCAGGTTTGCCAGGCGAATAGAAAGCCCTGTCGGCGCCCGCGCCGCTGGAGAGGAAGGGATTGTGGTGCTCACAACGGAAACATATCTCTTCAAACAGCCATCTGATTCCGAATGACCTGCGCTGGTCTTTGAGCGATCATGGCGCTACGACTCCTGGGTGGTTAGCTCGGCGACGCGCCGATCCAATCGGGTCGAAATATCCCGATACATATCGCCGCGCATCTGCGCCGCCTGCAGCCGCCGCCGCAGATCCATGATCCATACAACTGCGCTGATGAGCAACAGGGTTAGCAGCACAACAACTCTGTTCATTGGATCCTCTCCGGTGAGTTACACCTTTATTTGTCTGCGCATTCTAGCGCAGACAGCGTAATCCTTCAAGTGGCACACATTACACGGTGAGCATGCAAACCGGGCGTTTCACCAGACGGGAGTCAGATTCGCCTGCGGCAGCATGGTGCGGGTTTCTTCCGCCCTGCCGGAGGCGCTATCCCCTGCCAGACGCAGGATCGCCTGATGCACGTCAGCATTGGCAGTTGCGGGGTTTTCGCTCATTGCGTGCTGTTCGTGATCCGGACTCCCACCGCGTACGTCCTGGCAAGTGAGTGCCGTCACCCGTCCGTGCCGGCCGGCAGTTCGCGCCGGCGCCAGGCATGGTAGAGCACGATACTCCCGGCCACCGCCGCGTTCAGCGAGGCAATCGCCCCGCGCATCGGCAGACGCACCAGGAAGTCACAACGCTCGCGCGTGAGGCGCGCCAGCCCCGGCCCCTCGGCCCCGACCACCAGTGCCAGCGGCAGCACCAGGTCGGCCTGATCATACACGGTGGCGCGGGAATCATCCTCAACGCCAACCACCCAGACCCCGGCCTCCTTGATCCGGGCAATTGTCTGTGCCAGGTTGCTGACCATCACGATTGAGAGATGCTCCGTCGCCCCACTGCTGGCGTTAACCACCGCCGGTGTTACGCCGACCGCGCGCCGCCCGGGCAGCACCACACCATGCACGCCGACTACTTCCGCTGTGCGGAGCAGCGTGCCCAGGTTCTGGGGATCTTGAATATGGTCAAGCAGGAGCAGGAGCGCCGGTTCGCCGCGTTCAGTCGCCAGAGCCAGGCAGTCGTCAAGTTCGGCGTAGGGGTAGTCGTTGGCCTCCAGCAGCACTCCCTGGTGATTCACGCCCCGCAGACGTTTATCAAGCAGATGCCGCTCGGTTGGCTCAACCGGCACGCGCGCCTGCCGGGCCAGTGTGGTCATGTCGTCGAGAATATCGCCCTTCTGGGGCGTTGCGGCAACCAGCAGACGTTTACACCTGCGCCGCCGCGCGCGCAAGGCTTCGCGTACCGCATTGCGTCCATACAGCAGTTCGGTCATACCACCATTATAACGTAGGGGCGCAAGCTGGTGCGCCGGAAAAACCCAGTGGCACACCAGCTTGTGCCCCTACGCCCAATACGTTTCAACTAACCGGAGTTACGTGGTCACGAACCCGGAAGGGCATGTCGCCTCCGGCAGGGCGGAAGTAGACAGTTCTTTTGCACAAAAAAATTCACAACGTGAATTTTTTTGTGCAAAAGAAAAAAGCGTACCATGCTGCCGCAGGCGAATCGAGCCAGTACCGGGTGCAAATGCCCAGTTTGCAGACCTACCGCGTAACTCATGTCAACTAACCGGAGTTGCGCGGTCACGAACCCGGAAGGGCATGTCGCCTCCGGCAGGGCGGAAGAAACCATTCTTGTTCACGAAATTTTGCACGTAGTGCAAAATTTCGTGAACAAGAAGAAAAAGTACCATGCTGCCGCAGGCGAATCAGGCTTCCATCGGGTCAAACGTCCGGTTTGCATGCTGACCGCGTGCGTCCTGTCAAATAACCGGAGTTACGCAGTCGGTTCCAAACCCGGCATCTGCCTGGACAAACGGCCCGCTTCGCCTCCGGCAGGGCGGTACCGGACATCCTTTTTGGAGAAACGTGGTTCTCCGAACCACGTTTCTCCAAAAAGAGCGAAACGACGTGACCCTACGGCCTAAATCCCCAGCGCATCTTTGATCCGGCCAAAGAAGCTATCATCCCGTTCGCCCCCCGGCGCTGCGCCCTCAAGCGTTTTGGACAACTCCTGCAGCAGCTTGCGCTGATGATCGCTCAGCTTGGTCGGGACCATCACCCGCGCAATCACCACCTGGTCGCCACGACCATTCTGCCGGAGGAAGGGCACACCCTTGCCGCGCAGCCGAAAGGTCTGCCCCGTCTGCGTCCCGGCGGGGATCTTAAGCGGCTCTTCGCCGTCTACGGTGGGAACCGTCAACTCATCACCGAGGGCAGCCTGGGCCATATTCAGCTTGAGTTCCAGGATGATATCGTTGCCGTCCCGCAGGAAGTAGCGGTGGGGCTCAACATCCAGCGCAACATACAGGTTGCCGTGCGGACCACCGCGCGGCCCGGCCTCGCCCTCGCCGCTGATGCGGATCTGCGAGTTGCTATCGACGCCGGCGGGAATCTTCACCGGAATAGACCGTGACTGGCGGACGCGCCCCTCGCCGCTGCATGTGCGGCAAGGAATTGGAATCACATGGCCGGTGCCGCCACAGGCATCACATGTAGTCACTGTTACCATGTTGAAGATTGGCGCGCGCTGGCGAATCTCGCCGCTCCCGCCACACTTGGGGCAGCGTACGGGATCAGTGCCCGGTTCCGCGCCGCTCCCGCTACAGGAGGGGCAGGTTTCGAGGCGACGAAACTCGATCTCTTTTTCGCAGCCGAAAATTGCCTCTTCAAAGGAAATACGCAGGTTGTAGCGCAGATCCGCGCCGCGTTGCGGCCCTGTCCGCTGGGTACGCCCTCCCCCGGCCATGCCCCCGCCGAAGAAGGCATCAAAGATCGTGCTGAAGGGATCAGCGCCGCCAAAGGGATCATACCCGGCTCCGCCGCCCCCCGGCATGCTATGCCCAAAGCGATCATACATCGTCCGCTTCTGGCTGTCGGAGAGCACTTCGTAGGCTTCGTTGATCTCCTTGAACTTCGCTTCAGCGCCGGGGTCTTTGTTAACATCCGGGTGATACTCGCGCGCCAGCCGGCGAAACGCCTTCTTTATCTCTTCGGGTGTGGCACTGCGCTGAACGCCCAGTACCTCATAATAGTCACGTTTCGTCCCTGATGCCATGATTTATCCTTACGTTAATCGACCTTGTAATCACCTTCAACCACGTCCTCGCCCTCGCTCTCAGATGTACCCGTGCTGCCCTCTGCGCCATTGGGCGATGCGCCTTCACCCTCGGTGTACATTGCCTGCCCGACCTGTTGCAGGGCAACGGAGAGTTCCGCCGTTTTGTTGCGGATGACCTCGCTATCGCTATCGTCGAGCACTGCCCGCAACGCACTGATCTTATCCTCAACCTCATTGCGCAGCGCCACATCAACCCGCTCATCGGCTTCGCGCAGCGCTTTCTCCGCCGCGTAGATCATGCTATCGCCCGCGTTCCGCACCGCAATCTGCTCGCGCCGCTGCCGGTCTTCGTCGGCATGCTGCTCGGCATCCTGAACCATGCGCTCGATCTCCTCAGACGAGAGCCCCGACGAGGCGGTAATGGTGATGCGCTGCTCTTTGCCGGTGGCCTTGTCCTGCGCCGAGACATTGACGATACCGTTGGCGTCGATATCGAATGTTACTTCGATCTGGGGGACGCCCCGGGGCGCCGGCGGAATGCCGGACAATTCAAACCGGCCAAGCGTTTTGTTAAACCGCGACTCGGCACGCTCGCCCTGTAACACATGAATCTCGACACTCGCCTGGTTGTCGCTGGCGGTGGAGAAGACCTGGCTCTTCTTGGTGGGAAT
>CAKZQX010000561.1 GCA_937141995.1 uncultured Chloroflexaceae bacterium
CACGTTTCCAAACGGGCGATTATGCCTGTTAAATCGGTAAAATGAAAGAGGGTAGTCCCTTCGCGCGGGCTATACCAGAGGAGGACAGTATCCATGACTGAGCAAGAACGCACATTTCAGACCGAGTGGAAGGAAGTTGTACCAGCGTGCCGCGCAGCCTGGACGAAGCGGTATGGTGGCAGCAACCCGGCGCGCTGGGAAGAGCATGAGCCGCGCTACCGCTATGGCTGGGAAGCAGCCGCCAACCCGAGCTATCAGGGACGTGACTGGTCCGAGATTGAGCCGGACCTGCAGCGCGACTGGTCATCACGGTATAGCAATATCTCCTGGCAAGAAGCGTCAGACGCCGTGCGTGACGCCTGGGAGATCAGCAACGCCAACGAACAGAAGCTCCGACTGCACAAAGAAGAGATGCACACCGGCACCAACACGACGAAGACCGGTGAAGTTCGGGTGCGCAAGGAAGTCGTCAGCGAGGAGCAGACGCGTGAAGTGCCCGTGACGCACGAGGAAGTAACCGTTAAGCGGCATCCGGTTGAGGGCAAAGCACCGGCCAGTGAGGATATGTTTAAAGAAGAGGAAGTGCGCGTGCCCGTGCATGAAGAGCATGCCTATGCCGAGAAGCGCCCGGTGGTGAAGGAAGAGGTCCACGTCAGCAAGCAACCGGTGCAGGGGAGCGAGCAGGTTTCGGAGACCATCCGCCACGAGGAAGCGCATGTTGAGCGCGAAGGCGACGTGCCGATGCATGGCAGTGAAGCCAAAGCGGGCGAGCAGAAGTCAAAGCCAAAAGATAAGCTGATTAACTCCGATAAGAAGTCCGGGGAAGTATTCTAACTTGGTAGCATCTACCGGCAACCCGGAATATCAACGATGCAGCGGTAGCCTCCTGGGGAACAACCCCCGGGAGGCGTTCCCGCATACTGCCTGCGGCGGTTCAGAGCCGCGCGCATCGGTAGCCGGACTGGACCTTGCGCATTCAGCAGTTCCAACCGTTTCGCCTGGTCTGGACGGATAACGCCTGGCAGGATCGGCAGGAGCACTGGTCAACCGCAATGGACCTGGGCGTGGCATGGGTGGATATTCCGATTACCCAGGAGCAGCGGTCCTCATCCGCTTTACTTTCTGGTGGATAGAGCAGGAACGCTGGGAAGGGCGGGACTACACGGTTGCGCTGGAGACATGAGGGGTTGCTGATGTTAATCATCCTCGCCGCCCCCCCTTCCATCGGTAGACCGGCTGTGGTATACTATGCACTGGAACAGGCGTGCGTGTAACCCGCCGTCGCTGGAGAACAGAACCTCTAGAGGAACTTCCCGACTCCTCGCCCATCGTTACCGATGGAAGGCCGCCCCGCGAAACCGTAAGCGGGGGCACATGTGACGTAAGTCGCATGTGACGCAAGACGGCAACAGAGAGCAGTCCCGCCGGGCCGCGGCCCGGTAAGGGGTGAAAGGGTGCGGTAAGCGCGCACCGGCGTCGGCAGTGATGTCGGCGGCCAGGCGACTGCGCCGGCTGATGAGGAGCAAGGTGTGTGGGGCGGGCTTATCGGTGGGAGCCGTACGGCGTCTGGACCACCCCGCTCGCTCGCATCGCAGCCGCGACGGTGAGGTCGGGTAACACCCGGCAAGCCAGGAGCGGCCTCTGCAATCGCAGAGAGATAGATGACGGCCAACAACAGAATCGGGGGTACGGTTACAAGCACGCCTTAATAGACAGGACTTACGCGGTGCGGACTGTTCCGCCTGGGTGCCAGACCCAGAAACTGGTTTCGCCTGCGGCAGCATGGTACTTGATCTATCTTTTCTGCCGGAGACGATATCCGCTTCCAAACGAGTGACCGCGTAACTCCTGTTAATAGAACGAAGAAAGAACAAGCAGAACAAAGTGTTCGTTCTACGCACGGTTTCGCGTGAAACCGTGCGTTTCTTTTTGCCCGATTTACGTAGATCTGCGTATAGTGTATGCCCGCCGGCGGCGGTATGCTGTTCATGCATTGGGAGCCCGGATCACAACCGGGCAGGCCCGCAAGACCGCTTCAACGATTGAGGAAGATGACAGCGCTGTCGTCATAATGCGTAATGGAGCGCATTTATAAAACCGGGAGTCCGTAACAGCGTGGTTACGGCTCCCGGTTTTGTGTACTATGCCTGCCCGCCCCCATTTCTTGGAAAACGCTTAGAAAACTACGTATGCTGTTTAACCCGATTCCAAGATAAATTTTTTACGCTAGATCTGTCGGTGAAAAACAGAGAGCAGAGCAACCGAGAACAAAGAACAAGGCGTGCCTGCCGGATTGTGTGTGGTTAATCTTTTACCATAAGGGAAGAGGGAAGTTTGTACGATGAAAATTCTACGCTGGGTTGGAATTGGTCTGTTGGCCCTACTCGCACTCATTCAATTTATCCCGCCGGTAGTGGCCTGGCAGACCAATCCTCCCGTTGTTCAGGAGCCGAACTGGGATCCTCCCCAGACGCGCACCTTTGCTGAGCGTGCCTGCTTCGACTGCCACAGCAACCAGACCGACTGGACATGGTATAGCAAGATTGCCCCCATGTCCTGGTTGGTGACATCGCATGTGCTGGAGGGCCGCGAGGAGTTGAACTTCTCCGAGTGGAATACCACCGCTGAGGAGGCCGGAGAGATTATCGAGGTCATTCAGGCCGGGAGCAGCCATCAGCCCACCTACTTCCCGCTGCATCCCGAGGCGCAGTTAAGCCCGGCTGAAAAGCAGCAGTTTATCGAGGGCATGCGCGCAACGTTGGCGGCATCGCCGGGAGGTGAAGGCGGCGAGGGGGGTGAAGGTAGCGAGATGGAAGAAGAGGAATTTGAAGAGTAGCAGGAGGCTTATACGCAACTAGTGTTATACTAAAAAGTGAACACTATCGTTTTCATGACCTGTAGTGTATCAGTTCTTGAGGAGGAGATCTATGTCTGAAGGAACCGTAACGGCACCAATCGCTATGCCCCGCCTGAATGAACCCGCTCCTGACTTTGACGCTCCAACCACTCATGGGCCGAAGAAGCTGGCCGACTACAAGGGCAAGTGGCTGGTACTTTTCTCGCATCCCGCCGATTTTACGCCGGTGTGTACCACCGAGTTTATCGGGTTTGCCCGCCACTTTGCGGATTTCCAGAAGCTGAACTGCGATCTGTTGGGACTGTCGATTGATAGTAACTTCTCGCATCTGGCCTGGGTGCGCAATATCAAGGAGAAATTTGGAGTTGCGATCCCCTTCCCGATTATTGCCGATGTTTCGATGCAGGTTGCCAATGCCTATGGCATGGTGCATCCGGGAGCCGGCAGCACCGAGGCGGTACGCACCACCTTCGTGATCGATGACAAAGGGCTGCTACGGGCGATGCTCTACTACCCGATGAGCAATGGCCGCTCCATCCCGGAGATTGTCCGCCTGGTCAAGGCGTTGCA
>CAKZQX010000562.1 GCA_937141995.1 uncultured Chloroflexaceae bacterium
AGCGTATCGCCCACGTCATATTCCGGCGCGAGATAGACCACCGTGCCCACCACGGTCGTGCCGGGCTCCTGCTGCCCAAACCAGGCCACATAGCCCGCGAGCCGCCAGAGCACCGCCGGGTCGTAGTAGCCTTGCCACTCCACCAGATGCAGATAGTCCTGCCCCTGGGGACTACGCACGCGCAGCAGCGTGTCGAGCCGGGTAGCACTGGCGGGGAGTTCTCGGGTTTCCACGCGCACCAGCGAAGCAGCCGGCAACCCCAATAGTGGCAGGAGATCCGCCCCACGCAGCGCAGTCAGCAGTTTGAGCGGAATATCAGTTTTCATGGTACTTCACTCCACATATCCGGGTGTATGCGCATGTCCCGGCGCACTATTTTCATTTTCCCGACTGTCGGTTGTCGATTATGTTTACCCTGAATTACACGAGTTACGCGGTCGGTTCCAAATCAGGTGTTCATCTGGTCAAACGCCTGGTTTGTACTACCACCGACGAAGACCGCGTTCTGGTCTGGTACCAGATTGGAGCAGAACGTCCTGCGTACGGTACGTGAATTATAGCATAGGCCGACCAGCCGGCGGGAAATTTGCAAAACGTTCCGTCACACCCTGATCAACCTGTTCGCATCAATCTCATGTTGTGGTACACTACACGGCGCACATCCATGCATGTGGTATGATACGGTCTGGTGCAGGAGCATGGCCCGGGATAGGCCGGTTATGTCTGTTGGTTGCCCGGAGAAGTGGGAGTGGTATGCTGCAACCACCACGAATTCCCATGAACAGACGAATGAACAAAGGAGTAGGATTGTTGTGCGACGTGTAGATGATCTTCATGTCTTGACGCTCACCCCGCTGATCGCGCCCCGGGTGTTGAAAGAGCAGTTTCCCCTGACGGAAGTTGCCGGCAATACCGTGTTTGAAGCCCGCGAAGTCATCAAACGGATTGTCCGCCGGCAAGACCCGCGGCTCTTGCTGGATGTCGGTCCCTGTTCGATCCATGATCCGGCGGCAGCGGTAGAGTACGCCCAGAAGCTGTATCAGGCGCATCGCCGGTTTCAGGATCGCCTGTTTATTGTGATGCGGGTGTTTATGGAAAAGCCGCGCACGACAACCGGGTGGCGCGGGTTTATCAACGACCCCCACATGAATGGTGAGTTCAATATGGAAGAGGGGTTGCGCAAAGCACGCGAGTTGCTGCTCCAGATCAATAATCTGGGCATGCCAACTGCGGCGGAGATGCTTGACCCGATCAGCCCGCAGTATATCTCCGACCTGGTCAGCATGACCGCCATCGGTGCGCGGACGGTCGAGTCGCAACCGCATCGCGCTATGGCCAGCGGCCTCTCAATGCCGGTTGGCTACAAAAATAGCACCGACGGCAATATTCAGGTGGCGGTCAATGCGTTTGTGTCGGCGACTACGGCGCATAGTTTCCTGGGGATTACCCAGGATGGCATCAGTTGTGTGGTGAAAACGCTGGGCAACCCGGACGGTATGATCATTATGCGCGGCAGCCGCACCGGCGGTGTGATCCGGTCAAACTATGATACGGTGAGTCTGGCACAGGTTGAGGAGAAGATGCAGGCAGCCAAACTAACACCTTCGATCATGATTGACTGTAGCCATGCAAACTCCAACTATGATCACACGCAGCAGGAGACCGTCTGGAACACCGTGCTGGAGGAACATCTGAGCCGGCATGAATCTGTTGTCGGCATGATGATTGAGAGCAATCTCAACGAAGGGAAACAGTCAGGTTCTCCTGATCTGTCACAACTGCGGTATGGCGTGTCAATTACCGATGGGTGTGTAGGATGGGAAACCACCGAGAACATGCTTCAGAATGCTTATGACGCCATGGCAACGCGTATGTCGGAGGTAAGTGCCTGAGGTTATCTTGCCAGTCATCCGAAGCCAGGCCTGCACCCATCAGGTCTGGCTTCGCTGCTCCTTTGACTGACACGCGTCACGCGGTGGGCGATCAAACCGGGCGTTTCACCCGGTGAACGGCAGCATCGCCTGCGGCAGCGTGGTACTTTTTTGGTCTTTTTCCGGAACAATGTGGCACAACGTGCCACATTTTCCGGAAAAAGAATGTCTCATTCCACCCTGCCGGAGGCGAATCGGGCCATGTGTCCAGGCAGACGCCTGGTTTGGAACCGACCGCGTAACTCCTGTTACTGACACGCGTTACGCGGTGCATTCTATTTTGGTCTGTCAACCGCCACAAAAGCCGAATTCGCCTGCGGCAGCATGGGACTCTTTTGTCTTTTTCAGAAAGAATTTTCACGAAGTGAAAATTCTTTCTGAAAAAGACAGGAATCTTCCGCCCTGCCGGAGGCGAAACTTCCTTTTGGGTGAGCAACCGCGTAACTCGTGTTATTGAGGAACAATATCCGATGAGTACACGACCGTCGTTTTCGGGATTTCCGCCTGAAGGGATGCAGTTTCTGGAAGAACTGCCGCACAACAATAACCGGGACTGGTTCGAGAACCACCGCGAAGTCTATCAAACCGGCCTGGTCAAACCGGCACAGACATTTGTAATCGCCCTGGGAGAGCGCCTGAAAACGCTGTCCGAGGGCATTACCTACGATCCGCGCACCAACGGATCGGGGTCGCTGCTGCGGATTCATCGAGATGTGCGCTTTAGCGCCGATAAATCGCCCTACAAAACCAATCTCGGTATCATCTTCTGGCAGGGAAAACGGCGGCGGACTGAGAATCCCGGGTTCTTTTTTCACCTGGATGCCTACAATGGCGTGATGTATGCCGGTGTTCACATATTTCCCAAACCGCTGCTTGAAGTCTATCGTCATGCCGTCATTGATGATCACCTGGGACCGGAGTTGACCGCTGCCATTGACACCGTGCAGGGCATTGGTGATTACGCGGTTGGCGGAACCCACTACAAACGCATACCACGCGGGTATGATCCGACGCACGCGCGGGCCGACCTACTCTACTACAACGGTCTCTATGCTACCTCGTCCCACATTCCCCGCGAAGTCGTTATGCAACCGGACCTGATCGAGGTCTGCTTTACGCACTGCTGCAATATGCTGCCCCTGCACCAGTGGCTGGTCAAAATGTTTGCATGGGGTCGAGCCGAGAAGCTATGATCGCAACATACGTTAGCCCACAGGCGTTATCGCAAACCCGGCAAACTGGCGGACAAGCACGCCCGGCACCCGCCCCTGAATATACGTTCCCTCGGCTTTAAATTCCTGGCTCTCCACCACACCCCGCTCATGCCAGAGCGCCACCAGATCATTGCGCTGATAGGGAATCATCGCATCCAGCGCAACCATCATCCGGGCAAGCTCCTGTTCGATATGCCGGCAGAGGGTAGCAAGGCCCCAGCCGCGCTGCGCAGAGACGGCGATATAGTCTTCCGGCAGCCCCAGTTCGCCCGCCAGCAGTTCAACCTCGGCCTCGTCAATGCCGGGCATCTGGTCAACCTTGTTCAGCACCGTCAGGACCGGCTTATCCGCCACTTCCAGTTCCTGGAGCGTCGCCTCAACCGACTGGGCCTGCTCCTGGGCATTCGGATGGGTAATATCCAGAACATGAAGCAGCAGATCCGCCTCGCTGATCTCCTCCAGGGTGGCGCGGAACGCGGCCACCAGTTGCGTCGGCAGCTTCTGGATAAAACCGACCGTATCGGTTAGCAATACATGCCGGCTGCCCGGCAGCGTCAGTTGGCGCGTCGTCGGGTCAAGCGTGGCAAAGAGCCGATCTTCGGTGTGGACATCCGCATCCGTCAGTGCATTGATCAGTGTAGACTTACCTGCGTTGGTATACCCAACCAGGGCGACAATCGGCACTCCGCTCTGGCGGCGGCGCTTGCGGTAGAGTTCCCGATGGCGATGCACATCGGCCAGTTGCTCCTTGAGCCAGGCGATGCGCTGGTTGATCAACCGCCGGTCCAGCTCAAGCTGCGTCTCACCCGGCCCCCGCAGACCAACCACCCCCCCGGCGGACATCCCACCACCACCGGCCTGGCGTTCCAGGTGGGTCCACTGGCGGCGCAACCGGGGCAGCAGATAGTCATACTGCGCCAGTTCAACCTGCAACCGGCCCTCGTGGGTATGGGCATGCTGGGCGAAAATATCCAGGATCAGCGCGGTGCGGTCCAGCACGCCGATATTCAGCTCTTTTTCCAGGTTGCGCGTCTGACCGGGCGTCAGTTCATCATCGAAGATCACCAGGTCACAGTCAAGCCGGCTGATGCATGCAGCCACCTCTTGCACCTTACCGGGACCAATAAAATATTTCGGCGAGGGATTGGACAACTTTTGATAGAGGCTGCCGACCGCCTCTAACCCGGCAGTATCCGCCAGGAGCGCCAGTTCGCGGAGCGAGTCTTCGGCCGGCCAGGGGTTGGGAGCGGCAGCAACTTCGGCTCCCACCAGAAACGCGCGCTTGCGCGGAGCTTCGGTTCCATGCAGATTATTGCCATCTGCGTGATAACGGTCTTTTATGATCGTCTCCTTTAACGATTACACAAATTACGCGGCGGGCGTACAAAGCAGACATGTACTCCCACAAAGGCCGTCTTCGCCTGCGGCAGCATGGTACATTTTGTTTTTTTTCACAAACATTTTGTACACAGTACAAAATGTTTGTGAAAAAAGATAGTTCCTTCCGCCCTGCCGGAGGCGGAGTCTCCTATCGGGTCAACGACTACGTAAGCCGTGTAATGATTATAGGGAAGTGCAACCAGGGAGAACAAAAGAACAGAGCGCGTCTGATGTACTACCAGCCGGTACCCAGATTGTTCTCGCTTCGATATCTGTCCGGTCTGGCACGCTTCCCAGACCTGATCGAAAATATGGAATCTATTGTAGCATTGCGGTTAGTTCAAGGCAAGTGGCGCATACGCCGCATGAATGTGAAGGAGTTCATAGTCCAGACGGAGCTTTTGTGATAGACTCATCTCTCAAGCAATCGCTGAAAACGGAACAACTCCAGGGAGGCTGGTTTGAGCAATGGCCCTGACCTCGCGGGCGCGCAGGCGTACGCGTTTCTGTGCCTCGAACGCGAGTTACCCCCCCAACTGAGCTACCACTCGCTCGCTCACACGCGTGACGATGTGCTCCCCGCCGTCACCCGGCTGGCCGATAGTATCGGGATTACCGGCGAAGATCGGCTGCTGCTTCAGACTGCCGCCTGCTACCACGATATTGGCTTTGTGCTCCAGCGCGAAGCGCACGAAATGGTCAGCGTCCAGATTGCCCGCGACATTCTGCCCAGTTTTGGCTACAACCCGGCCCAACTGGCGCTCATCAGCGGGATGATCATGGCAACGCGGCTCCCCCAATCGCCCCAAACTCTCCTTGAACAGATGCTGGCCGATGCGGACCTTGACAGCCTGGGACGCGCCGATTTCTTCTGTCGTAGTCTGGATCTGCGGGCGGAACTGGCCGCCTACGGCAATGCGTGCAGTCTCAATGATTGGTATGGGCGACAGGTACAGTTTTTGTGTCAACACTGCTACTTCACCCCGGCGGCTCGCCGGCTCCGTGACGCGGGCAAACAGTTCAATATCATCGCGCTCCGTCTGCTGCTGGCATCAATGTGAGGCGCTGCTCATCTCTACTTCCCCATCTGATGATCGCATTGTAACTATAAAATCCCTCGCTATTGTGGTACTATAACGCCGTAGTCTGTAGTCCGTATCCCGTAATCCGTATCCCGTAGTCCGTATCCCGTAGTCCGTATCCCGTAGTCCGTATCACGGAACCGCTGCTGGTGCGCTTGCATAGCAATGGAGCAGTACCGATGATTGACCTGCAGCATATCCTGCTGCCCTATATTCCGCGTCCGCTGTTGCAGCATATCCATGCCCATCCCCACATACCAACCGCGCCGCACACAGCCACGTTCCCGGCGGCCGTCCTCTTCGCCGATGTCTCCGGCTTTACGCCGCTGACCGAGCGCCTCTCCCGGCAGGGTTCGCGCGGCGCGGAAGAGCTGACCGCGCTGATGAACGGCTATTTTGAGCGGATGATCACGCTGCTGACGATTGTGCAGGGCGATGTGATCAAGTTTGGGGGTGATGCGCTGTTTGTGCTCTTCACCACACGGGAGGAGCCGCTGGATGTCGCGGTGCGGCGGGCACAGTATGCCGCCAACGCCCTGCAGGAGGCCATGGCCGAGTTTCACACCCTGACGAGTAGCGCCGGCCCGGTCGCCCTGAGTATGAAGATCGCCATCGGCGCGGGCGAAGTGCTGTCCTTCAATATCGGCGGGATCGCTGACCGCTGGGAGTATGTGATCGCGGGTGATCCGTTGCAGCAGGTGGCCGAGGCTGAGAAGCAGGCTAAACCGGGTGATATCGTGCTCAGTCCGGCGGCGCAGGCACTGCTGGACCGCCCACCGGCCCCCCGCCCGCGTCCACTCCCGGCCCAGACCGATGTACTGGTACCCGACCTGATGCAGATTGCGCCGGTGCTGCGCTGCTATACGCCGCGCACGGTGCAGGCCGCGCTCCAGGCCGAGAGCCATACCTGGTTGGGGGCGCTCCGCCCGATGAGCGTGATCTTCCTCAAGGTGGCCGGGCTGGACTACGCAGCTCCGGCGGTGCTGGCGCGACTGCAGACGCTGCTGCGCGCAGTACAGACGACCGTCTACCGCTACGAGGGTATTATTGCCCGTGTGGCCGTGGACGACAAGGGCACAACCCTGCTGATCCTGTTTGGCGCGCCGCCGTTTGCCCACGAGGATGACGCCCCGCGTGCGGTGTGCTGTGCGCTTGAGCTACAGGAACAGACCGGGGCGGGAAGCCTGCGCCGCCTGGGGCTGAAGTTTGCCATCGGCATCACCACCGGGCGCGTCTTTGCCGGGCCGGTCGGTAGCCCCACCCGCCGCGAGTACACGGTGATGGGGGATACGGTCAATCTGGCCGCGCGCCTGATGAGCAAGGCGGCCGGCGACGGCATCCTCTGTGACACGGCGACCTACCAGCAGAGCCGCAGCCAGGTGCTCTTCGAGACGCTGGAGCCGGTGGAGCTTAAAGGCAAGAGCTCGCCGGTGCCGATCTTCCGCCCGCTGCGCGATCA
>CAKZQX010000563.1 GCA_937141995.1 uncultured Chloroflexaceae bacterium
TGAGATCTTGGTGCCGCCACCCTCGCGGATGTGGTAAAAGGTCTCCTGGTCAACTTCCTTGGCCGCCGCATCATGCACGATATAGCGGATGTCGATCTCCTTGTACTGGGACCGCAGCCATGTTTCGATCCAGAAGGCCGTGATACGTACCATTTCCTTCTGTTCGGTACCCATTGAACCTGACACATCCATCATATAGATAATGACAGCATTACTCTCCGGCAAGAGCGTTTCTTTCCAGGAGCGGTACCGCATATCATCGCGAATCGGAACAACTACCGGATCTTTGGTATTGTAATCCCCGGCGGCAATCTGGCGGCGCAACGCCTCGCGGTAGGTACGCTTGAAATGGCGGAGCGAGTCGGGCCCAGTGCGGCGAATACCGCTGTAGCGATCTTTCTCGCTGACGATATTCTTCTTGCCCCGTGGTTGAATATTGGGCAGTTGTAACTCCTCACCCAGGATCTCGGCTAATTCATCGAGCGAGACATCGACTTCAAGTACATGCGAACCGGGCTCACTCCCGGCCTCGCCCGACCCGGGTTGTCCATCACCCTGGGCAACCGGATCGCCGACATCACCCTCGCCCTGACCGACGCCACCGCCCTGTTTAGCTCCATAGCGGAACTGTGGAATATCGATCTGGGGGAGAGGAATACTCACATAGCGTTTACCCTGCCGCCCGATCATCTCACCGTGCGACATATACTTGCGCAAATCCTTTTTAATCCGTCCGCGCACAATATGTCGAAAACGGTTAAGATCACGCTCAGCTCGTTGAACTGACATTGACATATGCCATCTACTCCAAAAAAATAGCGCCCATGCTTACCATGCCATCGGCACAGCAGAAGCATAGACGCAGTCGCAATTTCCAGGCCACCATAACTCCATGAGCGACCGACATTCAGCGGCCATCTTCCGGTTTCAACCGGAAGCCTATGCAAAATCTGCGGCACCCCGATATGATTACGATCATACCACATACACACACTAATGGGTTATAGAAATAGGTCATAGAAATCATGGAATGCGTAGCGGTAATTAATATACCGCTACGCTGCCTGCAACCGACTGCTTATACCCGATATGTTCAACTATTTAATAAGTCGAACGTGTATCACCACGCGCGAAGATGCTTGCCACGTAATTCAGCACATCGGTCGCGCTCTGCTCATTGTAGCCAAAGTCCCGCATCAACCGCGACTTGACCACATCAATCTTCTCCTGCGTATCCTTATCGATGACGCGCGAAACCAGCGAAGTAAGCTTGATGCTGTCCTTCTGATCCTCGAACAACTTCAACTCAAGCGCCTTGTGGAGCCGCTCATTGGTGCGATAGTCGAAGGTCTTCCCCTCAATTGCCAGCGCACCGATATAGTTCATGATCTCTCGGCGGAAATCATCCTTGCGCGAATCGGGGATGTCGATTTTCTCTTCGATGCTGCGCATCAACCGCTCATCGGGCTCTTCATACTGGCCGGTGTACTTGTTACGGAGCTTCTCGCGCTGAGTGTAGGCTTTGACGTTGTCGATATAGTTTCCACACAGGCGGGTGATCGCTTCTTCATCAGCACTAATTGCGCGTTGCACTTCATTCTTCACAATCTCGGTATACTCATCACGCACGACGGAGAGCAGATCACGATAGCGCTTGCGATCATCTTCACTATGAATCAGCGCATGGTTCTTCAATCCGTTCTCCAGTTCGTTCATTACCATGAAGGGGTTGATATAACCTTCCTCCTGATAGCGTACGAGCGCGTTACTAATCTTATCCTGAATATAACGCGGACTGATACCTTCCATGCCCTCGCGCTGGGCCTCTTTGCGTAGTTCCTTGATATTATCGTCGGTAAAACCGGGAAGCGAGCGCCCATTGTAGAGCTTGAGTTTCTGCAACAGGGTGAGGTTCGCCTTCTTCGGCTCTTCGAGGCGGGTCAGAACGGCCCACATTGCCGCCATCTCCAGTGTATGCGGCGCAATATGGACACGCACCTTCTTCTTATTGAAGTCACGCTCGTAGATCTTGATCTCGTCGCGCAGGCGGGTGACATAAGGAATATCGATACGAACCGTACGATCCTTCAACGCCTCCATGAACTCGTTGTTCTCCAGGCGGCGATACTCCGGTTCGTTGGTATGCCCAATAATCACCTCATCAATATCGGTTTGCGCGAACTTCTTAGACTTGATGCGGTGCTCCTGGGATGCACCCAGCAGATCGTAGAGGAATGCCACATCAAGCTTAAGCATCTCGATAAACTCGATAACACCCCGATTTGCAATATTGAACTCACCATCAAAGTTGAATGCGCGCGGGTCACTATCACTACCGTAGACAGCAATCTTACGATAGTTAATATCCCCGGTCAACTCAGTGCTATCCTGGTTCTTCTCATCCTTGGGTTGGAAAGTTCCAATACCAACCCGATCCTGCTCCGAGAAGATCAGCCGACGCACCCGAATATGGCGGATCGCCTGGGCCCAATCGCCATCATAGCGGCGCATCAACTCACGGAAGTTATAGCGGCAGACCGGGCAGAGGTCGCCGACGATGTTAATCTGTTCTTCGGGCGAACGCCCTTCATTGAGGTGTGTGAGGAACCGACCACGCATATCGATAGGAATCAGGTGCAGGGGATCCTCGTTCATCGGGCAGGGTTCCCAGTCATTATCCTTCACCCGTCCTGCCTCAACATCGGCGATATCCCCCAGATACCAGTCGTAGGTATAAAGCGCACCATCATCCGTGCGTGTGTACTGCTCCAGACCTTTCTTCAGTCGGCGCACAATCGTACTCTTTGAGCTACCGACCGGGCCATGCAGCAACAGCACACGCTTCTCAGTCCCATAGCCCTGCGCTGCACTCTTAAAAAAGTTAACCAGGCGCATCAACGGAACTTCGAGACCAAAAATCGCATCATCCCCACCGAAAGACTCATCGAAGAAGAATTTGTAACGAAACAAACGCTTCTTGGCATCGATGAACTCCTCAGTTCCATAGGACGTAATCATGTCGTAAATGCGTTGGAACGCATTCCGGGAGATCTTCGTATTGTGCGCAACAATATCCAGATACGCTTCGAAGGTTCCCGTCCAGTTTAATTGCTGGAAATGCTTCTGATCCTGCAGTTCACTGGCGAACTGCAAAAGCGACGTTCCACTGAGAGTCGTCCCATTAACAGTCGTCGTCATCCGCTTATCCTCCTGCTGAGGGCACTATCAAGAGTACCGAAGCAGACGGCCCCAGGGCCGGCCTGCCAGTGGCACGGAGCCACTACGCCCACCGCACGCCCAAATGCGGAATGGCGATGTCGCAACATAGCAACTTGCTAAGGTACAGGTAAATGAGTCGTATCCTTACATGCCTGGTTTATGAGCGCCGATGTTATGCTATAAATATCTAGATAGTGGGCGGCCTCAATACCCGCTCACAAACCGTATCAGGTATACAGCTTGGGACCACAAGGAGTTATCATGAGGGAGGCCTGTCAATACCAGGTTGAGGGTATTATAGCAATGTTTAGAGGGAGCGTCAAGGGTTCCACTAGTACAGGAGTACTAGTGGAATAACCCCCCGACAATCTTATGATACGAGTTCTGATCTAACTTTGCTGCATCCCAGTGGCTTCCTTGAGCAGATCCTCAAAGATATGCTGCGCCTGTTCGTGATAGCGCCCGATTGAGCGATATTTTACATATCGCTGTTCGAGGAGGGCCGCCGTATCCAGCGCCTGAAGTTCAGCCAGATTGGCGCGCAACCGCTCCCGCACTGTACTCACTGTGACATTCCGGGCGGTGTGGGCACCGGAACCCGGCTCCGGGATCACTTCGTCGGCAATACCGAGATCATGCAGATCGAGGGCCGTAATGCGCATGGCGCTGGCGGCATCGGGCGCACGGGCTGAGTCGCGCCAGAGGATGGAGGCACTGGCCTCGGGTGAGGCCACGGAGTAGACCGAGTTTTCCAGCATCAAGAGGCGGTCGGCAACACCAATTGCCAGCGCGCCACCGCTCCCGCCTTCGCCAATCACACAGGCGATAATCGGCGTTTTCAAGCCGGCCATCGTGAGAATATTCTCGGCAATTGCATTGGCCTGGCCGCGCTCTTCGGATTCCTTGTTGGGATTGGCCCCCGGCGTATCGATAAAGCAGAAAACCGGAAAGCCGAACTTCTCGGCATGGTTGAAGAGACGCAGCGCCTTGCGATACCCTTCGGGATGCGGCATCCCAAAGTGGCGGCGCACATTCTCGCGGGTGTCACGGCCCTTCTGGTGCCCGACAATGACGACCGTCTGCTCTTCAAAGACGGCAATACCGCCGACAATGGCTTCATCATCACCAAAACGTCGGTCGCCGTGCAGTTCCACAAAGTCCTCACACAATCCCTGAATATAATCGAGGGTGCGGGGACGCTGTGGGTTCCGAGCGATCTGAACACGGTCCCAGGGGGACATATTTTCGCTGATTGAAGCTTTCGTCATATTCATAACTAACTCAGTTACCATTTCGCTTAACGGCACTCACCGCGTTGCTGTGCCGACGACTGACACCATATTAATTGACAGGACGTACGCGGTTGAGATCCAAACCGGACGTTTGACCCAATGAAAGCCGGATTCGCCTGCGGCAGCATGGTCTGTTCCGCCCTGCCGGAGGCAACATTCCCTTCCAGGTCAGTGACCGCGTAACTCCTGTAATTGACACGAGTTACGCGGTTGCTCACCCAAAAGAGTACCATGCTGCCGCAGGCGAAACGGGCCATTCATACAGACAAATGCCTGATTTGAACGCCCACCGCGTACCTCCTGTAATTGAACAATACCGAAACTGACTGACCGACGAGCGAGCGCATCTAGACGGCCTTCCTGGTTCCCTGATAGAGCCGCAGCAACCGCCCCAGCAGCGGACGCAGTTCAGTACGCGACACAACCATATCGACCATTCCATTATTGAGCACAAACTCGGCAGTCTGGAAATCCGCCGGCAACTTCTGCCGAATCGTCTGTTCGATCACGCGCTTCCCGGCAAAGCCGATATTGGCTCCCGGCTCGGCGATAATGATATCGGCGACCGAGGCATACGAGGCCGTCACACCGCCATAGCAGGGATCAACGAGAAGGGAGATATGCGGCTGGCGCACAGCGGTCAGGCGCGTCAGCGCCATACTGATCTTCGCCATCTGCATCAGCGAGATAACGCCTTCCTGCATGCGCGCGCCACCGCTGCGGTTAATCGTCAGCAAGGGCACATGCAACTCGGCCGCCCGCTCGGCAGCGCGTAACACCTTCTCGCCGTAAACGCTCCCCATAGAAGCGCCCATAAAAGTGAAATCACATACAGCCACCGACAATGGCAACCCGTTGATCGTTCCCAGACCACTGATCACCGCATCAATCAGGCCGGTACGCTGCTGCGCCTCCTTGAGCTTTTCGGCATACCCACCCTGTGCCGAGACAAAACGCAGCGGGTCTTCAGGCCAGAGATGATTATCCTGCTCTTCAAACGAGCCGACATCAAGGAGCCCCAGCCACTCATGGCCGGTCAGACGCATGTGAAAGCCACATTTGGGACAGACTTTCAAGTTTTCGTTCAGTTGCTTCTGATAAATAATCTCCCCGCACGATGGACATTTTACCCATATATCATCGGGGATCTGTGCATCACGCCGGTTCTGGTCGGAAGTAAAGCGACTTCCCGTGCGGCGAAATAACTCTTTCATAACCTCGGCAAATCCTCTCTCATATGGCACGCGTTAAGACTGCACTGCGGCTGGTACTGGTATGCGTTGCATTATAGCATAAGAATGAACCGACCTTGATATTCGGCAGCAGAATGGGCCATGTTGCTTTTCGCCGGATCGGCATAACCACAAAGTACACCCCATGCCCGACATACGCCATTGCCGATTAATGATGCTGCACATGTCATATAATTGCAAATTATACTAAATCACCCCGCCTGATCGTTACGTCAAATAAACAAACACGCGGCGGTAAGCGCGCTTTCATCCTGTCATAATGCCTGATACACGCTCCTCCTCGGCTGCACACGATTGTGCCGTTCTATGCTATAATTTGCAACAATCGCACCAGTAACCGTACTATATCACGCAATTGTGTACTCGACAGCCATCAAGGTACACCGGTCACGTACCGGCAATGTCACACGGATGTGACGGCTATGCACCGGTTTCAGAGTACTGAAAGCCTCAGTATACCCGATCAGGGCGGCATATGCTGCATGCCGGATTTGGTGTGCTTCCCCCAGGCTAACCCGGGCATAGCGCGGCAGGGTTCAGGTGAAAGTCCCGGCAACTGTCGGCGGTTGCGCCGGTCCTCCGCCCTCTTTCTTGACTTGACAGGCATCGCGTGATCGGGACAATGGTGCATTGTCCTCGTGCAAGAGCATGATTGGTTCCCTTCGTGGGAAGGATGAGGAGGTTTCAAAACATGAGTGTGTTGCTGTGGATCATCCCCCTCTTTGGCGTTCTGGCGCTGGTCTATGCCTGGTTCCGGTCAAACTGGATTGCCAAACAAGAAGTCGGCACAGAACGCATGGGCGAAATCGCCGGTTTTATCCGTGAAGGCGCGATGGCGTTTCTGTCACGCGAGTATCGCGTGCTGGCGATCTTTGTCCTCGTCGTTGCGCTCCTGCTGGGTATTGCGAATGCGGCGGCAGGGCAGTGGCAGTGGCTGGTGTCAGTATCGTTTATCGTCGGGGCTATCTGTTCGGGACTGGCGGGCTTCTTCGGTATGCGCGTGGCAACCCTGGCCAATGTGCGCACCGCAAATGCCGCCCGCAGCGGTCTGACCCAGGCGCTGAACGTGGCGTTTTTCGGCGGCTCGGTGATGGGGATGGCAGTGGTTGGCCTGGGTATCCTGGGGCTCTCGGGGTTGTTCCTGCTCTATCTCACCCTCTTTAATATCAACCTCATCGATCTTAACGCCGTCGGGCTGGACTCCTTCAGCAATGTGCTGGCGATTCTGACCGGGTTCTCCTTGGGAGCCAGTTCGATTGCCCTCTTTGCCCGTGTTGGCGGCGGTATTTATACAAAAGCT
>CAKZQX010000564.1 GCA_937141995.1 uncultured Chloroflexaceae bacterium
AGAACGGAGTGGGGTATTGCGGTTGCTGGTTACCGACGCGACTGAAATCATAACTGATAATCAGATTGACGCGCGCAGTGCCTATGCAATTCTCATTGGCGGCGCGGGTATCACGGCCGCCGCGCTTCGGCGTGCAGTGCAGGAGCAGGTGCTGGGAGTGATTGTCGGTGGTATTGACGAGCGCGAACTGCGCACCTTTCTCGGCTGGGCCGGCGTGGAAGCGTGGCATACGGGACTGGATAGCTGGCAGGTGCCGCATCCCCGGCATGGGAGTGATCCTGGTTTGACGCTGGTGCTGACCGAGGGATTTGGTATTCATCCAATGGCCGAACCGATGTTTGATCTGTTGAGCAGCCAGGATCGGCAGGAAGCCTTGATCGAAGGGACAACCCAACTGCGCTACCCGCTCCGTAGGCCGCGGGTGGTGATCCCACTGGCACGCAACAGTGGGTCACAACTGGAACTACCTCGTCCGTCGTTGCGTCCCGGGGCGACTGTGCGCTTATCGGATACGGCCCACATGGGTCAGATTGCCCGGGTTCATTCGGCTCCGTCACTCCCACGGCGCATTGATGCCGGGGTTTACGTCCCGGCCGTTGAAGTTGTGCAGGAAGACACACCACCGTTCTGGCTGCCACGCACTGCGGTCGAAGTTCTTACAGAACCAGAAACCGCATAACCGGACATAGAGTTACCCATGAGCCACGTTCCGTTTATTGCGACGCAACAGACAACGGGTGGAACGGATCGCGGTGATATACCGCGCATCCTGGTTGTCGATGACGAAGAGTATATCTGCGATATCTGCACCCGGACGTTGCGAAATGCCGCGTATGAGGTGGTGTCTACAACCGATGCGCTCTTTGCGCTGCAACAACTGAAGGTTGGGGCAGCGTTTGATCTGTTGCTGGTCGATATCAAGATGCCGCTGATCAGTGGCCTGGAACTGGCGCAGCATGCGCGTGAAATCGACCCGGCTATTGCAATTATTATTATGACGGGGCACACATCGACCGAGAACCTGCGCCAGGCAGTGCAACGCGGTGTGGCCGATTTTCTCTCCAAGCCGTTTGAACTATCGGAACTCCGGCTCGCGGTTGAACAGGCGCTGAATAAGCGGCGGTTGTTGCAGGATAATCTGCGGTTGCGTGCCGTGGAGCAGTTGCTCCAGAGCAGTGAGGCGATTAATGCGACCCTCGACGTGCCGCAACTCAGCCAAATCATTCTGGAGATGGCGCTGCGCCTGACATCCTGCCGGTTTGGGTTTATTCTGCTCTATGACGAGCAGCGCGATCGGTTGCGCGTGGAGCCGTCGGCACCAGCCTCGTGGCAACTGTTCGATGCCGGTCATGCGGTAGCATGGGAAACTTACACGAAGGGGCATGCCCTGCGGGTGCAGTCGCCTGAAGCGCTCTGTAGCGACGGCACCGGGCAGGGTGTCAGCCACGGGTTGTCGATACCGCTCCGCGCCCAGGGTGAGGTCGTCGGGATTCTGCTGCTCTGCGATGATCGACCGGAAATCCTCCGTCCCGGTACCCAGGAGATGCTGGCATTGCTGGCAAACCAGGCGGGCACAGCCCTGCGCAATGCCCACCTGTACGGGCAACTTCAGGATACCTATCAGCGCTTGCAGGAACTTGATCGGCTCAAGAGTGAGTTTATTGCCATTGCCTCGCATGAACTCCGTACGCCACTGTCGATTGTACTGGGCTATGCGATGATGGTGCGTGACCAGAGCGAGGATCAAGATAACCGGCGCGAGTATGCGCAACGTGTTCTGGAAAGCGCGCAACGTATCAAAGATATCGTCGATGATATGGTGAGTCTGCGACACCTGGAACTGGGTGAAGCGCCCCTTACCATTGACGAGTGTGATGTGCAGGATATCGTCTCCCAGGTGGTCGGGCGAATGGAGCCGGGAGCGCGGCATAAAGGGCATACACTAACCGTTGATCTGTCGGATGAACCGCTGAACTTTCTGGCGGATCGGGAAAAATTGCTGCTGGTGCTGGGTAATCTGGTTTCTAATGCGATCAAATTTACCCCGTACCCGGGACATATCAAGATTAATGTTAGCTACTGGGCTGATGAACAGGTGCGTGCAGTTACTGGAAACAGGGTTGTGACGGTTGCTACACCGAATCAGACCGCGGATTTGCCCGCCGCAGCGGATGTCGGCTGGGTGGTCTTTCAGATCAGCGATACCGGCATTGGTGTCCCGGAACGGGAACAACCGCGCATCTTCGAGCGGTTTTATCAGGTCGCCGACTCGCTCACCCGGCAGCAGGGTGGTACCGGGTTAGGGCTCGCGATCGTGCGCGAGTTGACCGCGCTCCAGGATGGAGTGGTCTGGGTTGAGAGCGTTGCGGAACAGGGTAGTACATTTTCATTTGCACTGCCTTATCGTACGAAATAGAGCTGTTTTTGTTGATTTTGTAGCATATTGCGTAAAGTGAGAGATGGTAATGGCCTACCGACTGATGGTAATACCTGGCAGTAGCGAAGCGCTCAGCGCTTTGCCTGGACAACTTGGCGAGGTTGAGGTCAAGTTGCTTGAATCGGTGAACGATGCGCTCTGGGAGGTTCGTTCCAATCCTCCCGAAGCCATTATTGCGGATGTCGATCTGCCCGATATGAATGGGCTCGAAATGGCTGAGATTTTGTCCAGCTTTGATGTGCCGACGCGCGTTCTGCTCTACAGCCGGAGCCAGAATGCCGGAGCCCAGAAGCAGGCGGAAGAGTTTGGCGTGTATAACTTCTTGCAAGAACCGATTTCGCGTGAGGAGTTGCATGCGGCCCTGCACGAGGCGTTGGCGGCTACTCCGCCCGAACCGGTTGCGCCGCCACCGGAGCCGGAGCCGGAGCCCGCTCCACCTCCGCCCCCCCCGCAGCGGGAACAACCCGCGCCGGCACGCGTTCGTCTGCCGGCAGCGACGGCCCGGGCGGTGCGCAGTGGCGGGAGCGGTTCG
>CAKZQX010000565.1 GCA_937141995.1 uncultured Chloroflexaceae bacterium
GGCCTTCGACGCGGTCATCGCGACGATCGAGGTCCGGCTCCAGCGCCTGCTGGCCGATCTGGGTGTCACTGCGGCAACGATGGGCTGCCCCATCCAGGCCACGATGGAGGTGGTTGAACTGGGACACCTGGACGATGGCACACCGGTTTACCTGGATCGTCACGCTGCTGAGGCCGACGGCGTGCTGGTGGTCAACCGGATCAAGCCGCATACCTCCTTCAAAGCCGATATCGAGAGCGGCATTGCCAAGATGTGCGCGGTCGGGTTGGGCAAACGCCTCGGCGCGGAGATGGTCCATCGGCGCGGTGTGGTCGGGTTGCGTACGCTGCTGGTGCCGATGGCGCGTATGGTCGTCAGCCGGGGGAAGGTGCTGGCGGGGTTGGCCCTGCTTGAGGATGCCCGCGAGCAGACGGCCGCCATTGTTGCGCTGCCCCCGGCGGAAATCGGCGGCGCGGGGGAAGCGCATCTATTGGAGCGCAGCAAAGCGCTGATGGCCCGCCTGCCCTTCGATCAACTGGATGTCCTGGTGGTTGATGCAATTGGCAAAAACATCAGCGGCACCGGCATGGATACCAATGTGATCGGGCGACTACGTATCCCCGGCGAACCGGAGCCGGCTACCCCCCGGATTACCGTTATCGTGGCCCTGGATCTGACCGATGCCGGCCATGGCAATGCCACCGGCGTGGGCCTGGCCGACCTGATTCCGGCGCAACTGGCCCAGAAAATCGACTTTGCGGCTACCTACATCAACAACGTGACCTCGGGCCTGATCGGGCTACGCAAGGGTGCGTTGCCGATGATGCTGCCCACGTCGCGCGCGGCAATTGCGACCGCGCTACGCATGTGCGGTCAGCCTGATCTGCATGCCATCCGGCTGGCACGTATTCCCAACACGCTGCTGCTGGAAGAACTGCTGGTCAGTCCCGCGCTGCTGCCCGAAGTCGCGGTGCATCCCGGTCTGGAGTTGCTGGGGCCGGTGGCGTGGACCGGGGTGGATGAATAGCGAATGCGCGCTCCGCAGGCACTACGCCTCGCGCACACACTCCCGCACCAGGGCTGCTACCCGCGCGATAATCTCGTCCGTTGCCACTTCGGGCCGGTGTGTCACCGTGAGTGTCGCCCGGCCTGTGCCTGCGTCCGGCTGGTAAAACTCGACAAAGCGGAGGGCAATTACGTCGGGGACCAGCTTCGGCAGATAGCGCTCGTAGAAGGCGGGCGCTAACAGACCCGCTGCCGGTACATTAATATCACGTTGGACCAGCAGCACATTCGCTGTGATCCAGGCCTGCAACTCCTCCTCCGGCAGGATACGCAGGTTGCGCTTGAGCAGTTCAAACTGCTTGAGTCGGCCGAAGGCAATCCCCATCCGGGCATAATTCTGCCGCGTCTGCGCATTGCTGTAGAGCGCATAGCGGCCGTCGGGCATCTGCCGGGTACGCTCCTCAAACAGCACCCGGTCGGCGGCGACCACGCGAACCACGCCAATGTAGACCCGGTTGGTATCGACCCGCTGCAGGCCACACACCTCCCCCGTTGCCGCCAGCTTAAACAGGCGCTGCTCGATCTGCTGCACGCTTCCGATGGCCTTGCTCGAGATGGCAAAACACTCCGCAATCTCGGTGCCACTGAAAGGCTCTCCCAGTTCCTGGATCGCACCCACCGCCGTTGCCAGGTCACGCTCCGGCCCCAACCGCTGATGCAGATCCTGTGCGGCATGCAGCACCGCCGCGCGCAGTTGTTCCGCGCCGCGTAGCCGCTGGATATTGGCATAGGTCAGCGCATTACTACCGAGCAGCCGTCCCGCAAAAGCGCTTAAAAACATAAAGGGCGGCGTGCGTACCGACAGCAGCGCCGCCATCGAATGCCGGTTCTGCACCAGGACGCGGGCAAAGGTCAGCAAGAGGAAATGCGTCAACACCTGCACATAGAGCATATACTCATCATGCAGTTCCGGCGGCAGGTGCTGGACGAGACAGCCGCGCTCCTTCAACGTGTCCGCCATCCAGGCGTGGCGCGCATCCTCCGGCGCAAAACCGGTCAGCACGACGATCTGACCGATGGGTGAGGCGACCAGCGGCCCGAACAGCGGATGCATGCCCAGGACTGCGAGACGCCCCCCGGCATACTCTGCCATGATTGCGTGGGGTTCAACCTTGACCGAGGACATATCGGCGACCAGGCAGCCATCCGGGAGCAGCGGAAAGAGCGCGGCGCAGGTTGAGCGCAGCGCGCTGATCGGCACCGCCAGGATAATCGCGGCGTTGGGCATGAATGTGGACACACCTGTGATCCGCCCCTCCCGATAGCGGATCTGGCGCGTGGTGACATTCGGGGCGGCCGGTGGGTCCGCCGGCAGATCAATATCGTAGACCGTCACCGGCAGCCCGGTCGGGCGGAATACCTGCTCAACAAACCAGCGCCCGATGCCCCGGGCGCCCCCAAAAACATGGATACTTGTAGTTGGCATAATATCAGGCTGTTCGTCAAAGTAGAAATAAAGTTTGAAATGTAATCTGGTCGTACAATGGTCTAAAGTCCTGGCTGATGAAGGTTAAATCCGGACAAATCAGGAGTCCCGGCTTCCGCCGGATCAGGCTTGCCTGGCAGGATGCTGCTGTGGGGGCAGGCATTCAACTGGCTAATGAACGTTGAATCTTTAATCCAGATCTCGCCGCTCAGGAGTCCCGGCTTCCGCCGGATCAGGCTTGCCTGGCAGGATGCCACTGCGGAGGCAGGCATTCAACCGGCTAAAGCCGGGACTCCAGGTTATGCATATCCAGGTTATTTGTTCAACATTCATCAGCCGGGACTCCAAGGATGAAGGTTAAATCCGGACAGGTCAGGAGTCCCGGCTTCCGCCGGCTCAGGCTTGCCTGGCAGGATGCTGCTGTGGGGGCAGGCATCCCACCGGCTAAAGCCGGGACTCCAGGTTATGCCTACGGTAAAAATCTGCACAAGCGAGAATCGCCAACGGCCAATCCCCAGTCCCCAATCGCCAGTCGCTACCCCCACTCAATCCCGATCCGGCGTCTGGATCTCGCGCTGCGTCGGGTAGGCAAACTCGATGTCGGCATGCTGGTCAAAGGCATCCAGCACATCCTCCCAGATGGACTGAGCCTTGTCGCGCCGCTCTGCCGGTTCGCACAGGTAGCGCAGGGTCAACCGCACACCGCTCTCGGCCACGCTGGTGTAGACCGACGGGGTCAGGCGGGGCTGCGAGATCATAAAGCGCTGCCCGGTGCGGCTCAGGCGCTGCTGAGCGATCTCGCTGAGATGTTCCGCATGCTTTAATACAATGCCCTCAAGCAACCCCTTGGCCTTACGCCAGTCACTCTCAAACGTAATCAAAATCGGCGTTTCATTCCAGATATAGCGAAACGCCTGACTGTAGTTGGCCTGCGACTGCCGAAAGATCTGCCCGTTGGGGATATGAATAATCCGCCCGGTGGTCTGATCGGCATCAACCCAGTTCCCCACTTCCATCAGCGTGAACTGTAACACATCAATATCGATCACATCCCCGGTATGCTGACCGATCTGAATGCGGTCGCCCAACTGAAAGGGTCGCCGCCAGATAATAAAGAGCCACCCGGCCACGCTGACCACCAGCTCCTGTAGGGCAATTGCCAGACCCGCCGACAGCAGGCCCAGGTAGGTCGCCAGCGACTGAATCCCCTCGAACCAGGTGCGCCCGATCAGCACTACCCCGATGGCGATCAGCGCGTAGGAGGTCGCCTTGCGCAGGCGATAGCGGGCCTCCAGCGTATTGGTGCGCCGGACAATGATCCGCATCAACACCTGGTGCAGGATCCAGAGAATACCAATTCCAATAATTGTTGTGATAATCCGGCCCTGGACCGTTGGTGTCAGGCCAAGAATCTGTTCGATCCAGTCGGAGAAGTCGCCCATAATGTTCTGTTCCTCCTGATATTATGCGGCACAGTGGAGGCATTGTACACCGATAGATCTATCGCGGCAATTAGCCTGCTCCTGCCGGCCTACCGTGTAAGCGTTTTATCACCTGGCTGGAGTTTGTCTGTACCGACATACCGTTAATTTGTGCAGACTGTCTAATAGACAAGTAGGCGGGAACGATTTACGATGAAAAGTAGTGTTATTCCCTGTCCTTTTCCGCCAATTGCTTTCTGCGTCCTATGCGTCCGCCGGGCGCAGGTTGCAGGCGGGACCGCCATGCTGCGGTCAATCCGGCCATGTTCGCCCGACGGGACAGGGTAGCACACTGAATCATTGTTGTCTGGTGACGTGCGCGCCTGTTGAGCGGCACGTCACCAGTACTTGTGGCTATGTGTTCCTTCCATAACGTGCGTCGTGGACGTTCAAACCGAACGTTTGACCAGGTGGAAGCCCGATTCGCCTGTGGCAGCGTGGTACGGTTTTCTCTTTTTCACGAAAAAGATCGGGAGTCCTCCGCCCTGCCGGAGGCGATATCTCCTTCCGGCGGTAGAGGCGAAACATCTTTCGCCTCTACCGCCGGCGCATATTACGGTATGCGCGCTACATCGGCAGCGCGATTGTCCGGGTAGAAAACGTAGACCCGATCGCTGCCGGCGCGGTAGATGCCCCACGCGCCCCCCCGAAAGTATTGCGAGTCGCCCCGATCAGCCTGTTCCGGCGCAGTGGCCCAACCCAGCGTATTGCGGACATGCTCATTTTCCCGCCAGAGCTTTCCAAAGCCGTGGATCGGCGCAACAGTCCTGCCGGGGGTGGTGCGCCGCCCCGCTCCGGATCACCTTCCGTATGTGAATAATTGTACAACTGTGACCTGATTTCTTGCTAAAGCGGAAATATCATCGGGCTGACGCTCCGGTTGGATGGCGCTCAGATCGTTGCCCGTAGCTGAGACCGGCTTTTACTCTGATTTAATATGTTCAGTATTGACTGAACATATTAAACGAAATATAATATCTATGAACTGATACCAATTTGCCGTCAAACGTGCAAAAAACCACGAAGCTCACAAAGAGCGTGAAACAGTACACCTGATGGATCCCCCGATCATACCCACGATGCAACCGTTCGTGTTCCTTCGTGCTCCTTCGTGCGCTTCGTGGTTGGTCTGATGGTTGCCGTTTGGCAGTCAAATTGGTATGAGGTGTATGACAGGGTTTGCAACAGCATGACATGTCGAGTCAATGCCTGAAGCAGGAGTAGCGGATGAGGAACCGTCAACGAGAATCGGAACAGCAGCAGTTTATCGAAGCGGTCGGCCTGTCGTTTGAGCAGGCCGGGTTGCCGCGCATGGCCGGGCGTATCCTGGGCTGGTTGCTGATCTGCGATCCGCCGCATCAGTCGCCGGGCGAACTGGCCGAGGTGCTTCAGGCCAGCAAGGGCTCGATCAGCAGCATGACCCGGCTGTTGGAGCAACTTGGCGTAATTGAGCGCCTCAGCCTGCCGGGCGAACGCCGTGACTACTTTCGGATCAGGAGTGAGTCCTGGGCCGCACTATTTAAACGGCGGATGGAGTTGGTTTCAAACTTTCGCCAACTGGCCGATCGGGGGCTGGAGTTGCTCAGTGAGCACACCCCCGAACAGCGCCAGCGACTCGATGAGATGCGCAATATGTACGCCTTCTTCGAATATGAAGTCCCCCGCCTGCTGGAACGTTGGGAGCAGGAACGCCGATCTCAATCAGAATAGTCCCTGCTCCCGGAGGAGAAATCAATGCTGAAATGGCTCTTCCAACGCGATACACGCAAGATATCGCCGGATGGATCATATCGCCACGGGAACACGCAGTTGATCGAACTGCGCCATGTTGAGAAAGTCTACGCCGGCGCCGCCGGTCAGTTCCGGGCGCTCAAGGATATACATGTGCAGATCAATACGGGCGAATTCGTCGCCATTGTCGGAAAATCGGGGAGCGGGAAATCCACCCTGATGAATATGGTAACCGGGGTTGATCGCCCCACCTCTGGGGAGGTCTTTGTGGGCGATACTGCTGTCCACACCCTGAATGAAGACCAGATGGCGCGCTGGCGGGGGCGCACCATCGGGGTGGTTTACCAGTTCTTCCAACTGATGCCCTCGCTGACGGTAGTCGAGAATGTGATGCTGCCGATGGACTTTTGCCATACCTATCCGGCCCACACCTTCTACCGTCGGTCAATGGAGATCCTGGAACAGGTTGATCTGGCCGATCAAGCGCACAAGTTTCCCTCGGCGATTTCGGGGGGACAGCAGCAGCGCGTGGCGATTGCCCGGGCGCTGGTGAACGCCCCGGCGATTATTATGGCCGATGAGCCGACAGGGAATCTCGACTCGCGCACGGCCGATGCCGTATTCCAACTCTTTGAACGTCTGGTTATCCGGGGCAAAACCCTGCTGCTGGTGACGCACGACCCGGACCTGGCCCGGCGAGCCTACCGCACCATTACCATTACCGATGGTGCAATTGTCGCGGACCAGGCCCGGGTACGGGACGATCCGCCGCCAATTACTGCCGATGCGGATGGATCAGCGTCGGTAGCCGGGCAGGCCGTGGTGACAACGGAGGCATACCATGCTGATTAGACCACGCTGGCGTAAGATGCTCCGCGATATGTGGGGCAACAAGACGCGTACCCTGCTGGTGGTGCTGTCGATTGCCATCGGTGTTTTCGCAGTGGGCATGATTGCAACATCACGGACGATCCTGGCCGAGGATCTGACCGCCAGTTACGCCGCGACCAATCCCGCCAGCGCCCGCATTGCCGTCTCCAACCCGCAGATCGGCGGCAGCAGCGATGGGTTTGACGAAGATCTGGTTGAGGCTGTCCGCCGCATGGATGCGGTTGCGGCGGCGGAGGGGCGGCGCAGTCTGGGGGTGCGCCTGCAGGTGGGGCCGGATCAGTGGCGTGACCTGCAGCTCTTCGCCATTCCCGACTATGAAGATATTCAGATTAACAAGATCTGGCCGGAGAGCGGCGCATGGCCGCCACCGGAGAAGGAGCTGTTGATCGAGCGGGCTGCGCTGGGGTTGACCAATGCCCAGGTGGGTGATCGCGTCCTGGTCAAGATGCCCGACGGCACCGAGCGGGAGATGCGGGTGGCCGGGCTGGTGCATGATCTCTCGCAGTTGCCCTCGTTCCTGGATGGTACGATCTATGGCTATGTGACGTTTGACACGCTGGAGTGGCTGGGTGCGCCTCGGGATTTCAATGAAATGAATATCGTCGTTGCCGAGCACAAAGCTAACAAGCAGTATATTCAGTATGTTGCCAACGAAGTCAGCCACAAAATCGAGAAGAGCGGCCACAGCGTCCTGATGAAGATCGTCCCGGAGCCGGGCAAGCATCCGCTGAGTGATGTCATCCAGACAATTGTGCTGCTGCTGGGGGTGATCGGCATCTTTGCGCTGCTGTTGAGCGGTTTTCTGGTGATTAACACCATCTCGGCGTTGCTGTCGCAGCAGGTTCGCCAGATCGGTATTATGAAGGCCATCGGTGCGCGCTCCGGCCAGGTGATGGAACTCTACTTCATTATGGTGGTTGTGTTTGGGCTGCTGGCGCTGTTTGTGGCCGTGCCGCTGGGAGCCGGGGGCGCTTACCTCTTCTCCGATTTTATGGCAACGCAGTTCAACTTCGACCTGAACAACTTTCACCTGCCGACGTCGGTGCTGCTGCTAATGATCCTGGTCGCGCTGCTGGTGCCGCTCCTGGCTGCGCTGCAACCGATCCTCTCCGGGACGCGCGTCACCGTCCGCGAAGCACTGAGCAACTATGGCCTGGGCCGCGGTCGGTTCGGCAAGAGCCTGCTTGATCGCCTCCTGGAGCGGGTACGCTTTCTGTCGCGCCCGACGCTGCTCTCGTTGCGCAATACCTTCCGGCGCAAGGGCCGGCTGGCGCTTACCCTGATGACGCTGACGCTGGGCGGCGCGATTTTTATCAGCGTGTTTAGCGTGCGCGACTCGATGATGCTGTCACTCGATGACCTGTTGCAAACCTGGCAGTATGATATCCAGGTAACGCTGAGTCGGCCCGAACGGATAGAGCGCATCGAAGCCGAAGCGCGGCGTATTCCGGGCGTGGTGGATGCGCGGGGCGCCGGGTTGACCGCGACCCGGCGGGTGCGCGCCGATGATACCGAGAGTGAAGCGCTGTTTATGTTGGCCCCGCCGGTTGAGGCCGACCTGGTGAACCCGGTGGTCGTGCGGGGGCGCTGGCTACGCCCGGAAGACGACCGGGCGATTGTCGTCAGTAACACCTTCCTTCAGAGCGAACCCGATGTCACGGTGGGCAGCAACCTTGTGTTGAAGATCGACGGGCGGGATACCACCTGGCGGGTGGTTGGCATTGTGCAGTTTCTCGTGCCCATGGCCTATGTGGACTACGACGACTATGCGCGTGCGACGCGGGAAGCCGGCCGCGCTACCAGCGTGTGGGTCGTCACCGAGCGGCATGATCTGGCGTTCCAGTCAGAGGTGGCGCAGATCCTGGAGCCGCACTTCGAGCGGCAGGGATTGCGCATCAGCTCGATTGCCAAGATTGCCGAGGAAAAAGTCGAGGTTGAGGGCACCTTCAACATTATTATCTCGCTCCTGGTGGTGATGGCAATCCTGCTGGCCGTTGTCGGTGGTCTGGGACTGATGGGGACGATGAGCATCAACGTGCTTGAGCGTATCCGCGAGTTTGGCGTGATGCGCGCCATCGGTGCCTCAAACGGCGCGGTGTTGCAGGTGGTGATGGTTGAGGGTATCCTGATCGGGGTATTAAGCTGGTTGATCGGGGCCGCGCTGGCCCGCACGCTTGGCCTGCCGCGCGATGCCGCGCG
>CAKZQX010000566.1 GCA_937141995.1 uncultured Chloroflexaceae bacterium
GATCTCGGCGGCGGGCATCGCTGCTATGCTAGAAGAACTGCGCGAACTGCTCGCGCAGCCAGTGGTAATCAATCCGCTCGTCGGGCGGCAGATCCCAGACATTCCGACACTCCAGCAGAATGGCGGTCTTATGATCATTCACCGTTCCCAGCACAATATGCAGCCTGTCCGCCACCTCCTGCGGGGTCAACCCATCGGCAAAGGCCCGCAGCACCTCACGCTGGCGCAGCGTCAACGCATCCCACACCTGTCGGCAACGGGCCTGCTGCTCTGCTCCCTGCATCTGCTGCTGCCATGCCACCACCGTCGGCGTATCGCTCTCCGGGGGCAGCGGCAGACCCGGCGCAACCGGCCCCCAGGTGGGCACATAGATACGAAAGAGTTGCACCTCCGGCGTGGGCGGCAGATGCATCAATGCGCCGCCGTCCATCTGCTTGCGGATCGCGTCGGGCGAATAGACATGCCAGATCCGATCCGCCTCATCAAAGCTAAACAGCGCGGCGGAGAAGGCCAGCATTCCCAACAGTCGCCGCCCGCCCGTCGGGCAGAGATGAATAATCGCGTCCTGCTGCTTCACCTGCTGAAACAGGCGGCGAAACGTGGTCTGAACTGCATTGACGGCGGTCTCGTTATCCAGGTCGGTAATCGTCTGCGCCCGCAGTTGCACCGGCAGCGGCCGAAAGCGACAGGGCCGCCCGGCATACTGGTCGGCGGCAAACTCGGCGTACAGGCGCTGCAACGCCTGCCCGTAGCGCGGCGTGGTGGGGGCCAGATGCACCACAATCACCTCGTCCATCTCCGTCCCCTGCGCCCGCAGCAGATCCAGCGCCAGGGTGATCACCTGAGGTTGCCCGCCGAGCGTCGCAACACACATATTCCGGGTTGTTGGACTCATCACCGCCTCCCATGGCTGAGACCGAACACAGGGATATTCCGGTTCGGACCCATGCACTGTTTTTCTACTACCACAACGATAGTACGACTGCGCAATTACCAGCGTAGAACCAGTTCATCACGGCACGCCACCCGGACGGAAACAATCTGCCGGTTTCACAACGGTTCAGTTGGCACTGACCCCCGGTGAAACCACCCGCCAATACCAGTGTACGAAAGGAGCCCAGCATATGGCACCACTTTTTCCCGCCATCCTCATCGGTGGCCCGCCCCACTCCGGCAAGAGCACCCTGACCTACCGTGTGAGCCAGGCACTGCACCAGCGCGGCATTGCGCACTACGCCCTGCGCGCCTCGCCCGACGGCGAGGGCAACTGGAGTATGGAAGCGCCCCAGGCGCTGGTGGCCGAACTGCGCATGCACGCCAAGAGCGACTGGAGCGCGGGGTTTGCCGCCGCGATGAGCCGCGATATTGCCGGCCGGCATCTGCCGCTGCTGGTGGATGCCGGGGGGAAGCCCTCCCCGGAGACGGCCCAGATTGCGACGGTCTGCACGCATGCGCTGCTGCTGGCGGCCAACCTGGATGATCTGGCACCCTGGCGCGATCTGCTGGCCCGGCAGGGGCGCGGCATCATTGCTGAACTGCACTCCGTCCTGGATGGTGCGCAGCAGGTAACGGCGACCAGTCCGGTGCTGCGGGGAACGCTCAACGGTCTGGCACGCGGCCAATCGGCGGAGGGGCCATGCTTGACGGCGCTGGTAGATCACCTGGCACGCTATATGGCCTACCCGCCGGAGCAACTCTACCGCGAGCATCTGGCGCGCACGCCCATCGAACTGGTGATCAATGTTGAGCAGCCGATTTATCCCTTGCCGCAACGCGATAACACCACCTGGCTCCCCGCCGATCTGCCGACGCTGCTGGCCGGCCTGCCGCCGAACGAGCCGCTGGCGATCTATGGACGCGGCCCGAACTGGTTGTATGCGGCACTGGCGGCGTTTGCTCCGCCCCGGCTGCAGGTCTTTACTGCCCTGCAAGGCTGGGTAGATCCGCCGGCGCTGCGGGTACGCGACACCCTTGCCCCTGAGCGCCTGCGCTGGGAGGTGATGCCGACGCCCACCGCAACGGTGCTAACCGGCGCGATCCCCAGCAGCTACCTGGACTATCGGGCTGCCGCCGCGCTGCCGGTGCCGCCGGTGGACCCGGCACGCGGCCTGATCCTGAGCGGCAAGCTGCCTAACTGGCTGTATGCGGCGCTGGCCCAGACCTATCGCGCGCAGGTGCCCTGGCTGGCGGTGTTCCAGCCGCAACTGCGGGGCGGGGTGGTGGTCTGGTCGCAGGCGGATGCGGTGCCGGTGGGGGCGGTGGTGGAAATGGAGAACTGAGGACGGGGGACTGTCTGAAACGGGTTGGTCATGGGGCGACGGCCCCGGAACGGGAGTCCTCTCAAGTGTAGACTTTTTC
>CAKZQX010000567.1 GCA_937141995.1 uncultured Chloroflexaceae bacterium
ACCCGGCAGTGGAACGGCCAAAACCGCGTGTAGCGACCAGTCACAGACACCCTACTCAACGCTCGCCGATTTTCAGGCCGCACAGAATTTCGAGCAGCATGGCATGGAACTGAGCGGTGCAACGAACCCCCTGTTTGTCGATGCAACGGCTGATACCTATCAACTCAAGGCCGACGCGCCGGTGATTGCGGCCGGGCAACCATTGCCGGAAGAGGTAGCCGCTGCGCTGAATTGGAAGGCCGGGGTGCCGGTGGATAAGGGCGCGTTTCAGTCCAATGGAGAGTTGATCCGGCGGTCGCCGTCCGACATCTATTTGCCGCTGGTGATCCGCTAATACACCTGCCGGTAGTATGCGTGACGCGGTTACTCAGGGGTCTTGACCGCGAACAATGCGAAATGAGCGAACAACGCGAAACGGTCGATGCTACTACTGGTAATGGGTATCGCCTCCGGCAGGGTGGAAGTTAACTTCCACTCCAGAGAAAGTGGCGCAATGCGCCACTTTCTCTGGAAAAGATCAACCTGTACCATGCTGCCGCAGGCGGATCCGGCTTTTATCTAGTCAAACGTCCGGTTTGAACGGCCACCGCATAACTCCTGTCAGTAACAGGAGTTATGCGGTCGGCACACATTGGACATGTGCCTACGTGGAAGCCCGATTCGCCTGCGGTAGCATGGTACATGTTGATCTTTTTTCACAAAACCTTTGCACACAGTGCAAAGGTTTTGTGAAAAAAGATGGAATCTTCCGCCCTGCCGGAGGCGGAGTCGCCTGTCGGGTCAACGACCGCGTAACTCCTGTCAGTAACACACGTTATGCAGTGCAGCCAATTCTGACCTGGTGGCAGGCCCGAACGCCGGTTTCGCCTGCGGCAGCGTGGTACTCTTTTTTTCTTGTTCACAAAAAAATTCACGTTGTGAATTTTTTTGTGAACAAGATCTGATATCTTCCGCCCTGCCGGAGGCGAATTGAGCCGTTCATCCAAGTGATTCTGCCTTTCATCTGATCAAACGTCCGGTTTGAATGGACGACCGCGTAACGCGTGTCAGTAAGAAAGATTGACGCTCCTGCCGACCGGGGCTATCATGCGCAGGAAGACCATTGCATGTTCGGCATTTCGGAATATCCGTGTGTTTGAGAGGAGCTTACTGTGTGGTTGATTGTCGGCCTGGGTAATCCGGGGTCGCGCTACACCGGAACACGCCACAATATCGGGTTTGCCTGCCTGGAGCATCTGGCGGAGCGACATGGGCTGAAGTTTAGTCGCAAACGCAACCAGGCCCAGGTTGCCGAGGGACAGATCGCCGGGGAGCGTGTTGCACTGGCACAGCCACTGACCTACATGAACCTGAGTGGGCAGGCGGTTTCCGGTCTGCGCAGTTGGTACAAGATTGATCCCGCCGAGGAGTTGCTGGTGATCTATGATGACCTGGATCTGCCGTTTGGACGGCTCCGGTTGCGCCAGCGGGGTAGCGCGGGTACCCACAACGGGATGAAGTCGATTGTCGGGCAACTTGGTAGCCAGGTCTTCCCCCGTCTGCGCGTCGGTATTGAGCAGCCACCGTCAGGCCGGGATGCTGTTGGCTATGTCCTGGGGCGGTTTACTGCCGACGAAGCCGCGACGCTCCCCGACATCTACGACCGGGTGGCGGATGCGGTCGAGGTAGTGCTGCGCGAGGGGTTTGTGGTGGCGATGAACAAATACAACGTATGATATGGTATTATTCCACCCATATCAGCTTCCCCAACGTTCGGAACTCTGGGGAAGCGTTTTATTATCGCCGAAGCTGAAGTGAAGTTACTACTGGTTTATGCATACTGACTACCTGGAGCGAATCCTGACCGCGCGCGTGTATGATGTCGCGCACGAGACGCCGCTGGAACTTGCTCCCAATCTCTCGGCCCGTCTGCAGAATCGCCTGCTACTCAAGCGCGAAGATCTGCAGCCGATCTTCTCGTTTAAAATTCGCGGAGCCTACAACCGGATGGCGCAATTACCACCGGATTTGCTCGAACGCGGCGTGATTGCCGCATCTGCCGGCAACCATGCGCAGGGGGTGGCGCTGGGTGCGCGCCAACTGGGCACCCGCGCTGTGATTGTCATGCCGATGACCACACCCGACGTAAAGATCGACGCGGTCAAAGCGCGGGGTGGGCATGTTGTCCTGCACGGCGAGACCTTTGATGATGCCTATGCGCATGCGCGTTATCTGGAGGCCGGCGAGGGACTGACTTTTATTCACCCCTTTGATGATCCGGATGTGATTGCCGGGCAGGGCACCATCGGCATGGAACTGC
>CAKZQX010000568.1 GCA_937141995.1 uncultured Chloroflexaceae bacterium
TCGCGCAGTCGTGTCTTTATGCTTGAAGCACTCACCAACGAGCAGATTGGGCAACTGGTTGATCGCGCCCTGGCTGATACGGAGCGCGGACTGGGCAAGCTAAATGTGATGCTGGCAACTGATGCACGCGGCTACCTGGTCAATATGGCCAATGGTGACGCCCGCACCGCCCTCAACGCCCTGGAAACTGCTGTCCAGACCAAACCGCCCTCCCTGGGTGACAAGCGGTTAATTACTGTTGAGGATATCCGCGATGCGCTCCAGAGCCGCGCCACCCGCTACGACAAGCATGGTGAACTGCACTTCGATGCCGTCTCGGCGTTGCACAAGAGCGTGCGCGATAGTGATCCCGATGCAGCACTCTACTGGCTGGGACGCATGCTGGACGGCGGCGAAGATCCGTTCTACATCGCGCGGCGCATTGTACGTATGGCAGTCGAAGACATTGGCATGGCCGACCCGCAGGCGCTGCCGCAGACGATGGCCGCTCAGCAGGCTGTTCACTTCCTGGGGCAACCTGAGGGCGATCTGGCGCTGGCCCAGGCCGTGGTCTATCTCAGCCAGGCCCCCAAGAGCAACGCCGTCTACCGGGGTTATGGCGCGGCGCTCAAAGATGTTCAGCAGACGCGTAACGAGCCGGTACCACTGCATCTGCGCAATGCTCCCACCGATCTGATGAAGCGGGCCGGATATGGGCGCGGCTACGAGTATGCGCACGACCTGCCCGAGGGCCGCTCAGATCAGGCCCACCTGCCACCGAATCTGGAGGGCCGGATCTACTATGAACCGACCCGGCGGGGGTTTGAGGCAGAAGTCGCTGAACGCCTGGCCTGGCGCGCGGAACGGCATGTTCCAGAACCAGACGAACGTAAGACCGGCGATAAACGCCGGAAAACCGGCGGGAAACGCACTGCCGGCACACCTCCCGCCGGCGAGGCCGAAGCAGTTGACCCACAGGCGCTGGCCGGGGAAGAGTCGCAGGAGATTGGCGAGGAGTGACGGACAGCGGCTATCCGGCACAAGGTCATCATTTGTAGACGCAGTCTGATTTTGGACCAAAAATCGTTTGCCGGAATCGACACTAACAGGTATAGTTGGGGTCAGTGCAATCAACCGTAGCAATAGTGGGAGAAGCGCTCATGACACTTGATGAAGCAATCGCCGATCTCAAGAATCGCATCACCGCCGTCAGTCCTAATGCCGTTATTCGGGTTATGCACGGCTCGGATGAGGAAGCCAGCATCCGGGCCTATGCACCCGCCGAGCATGAGACGGCGATCAAGGAAGCCACCCGCGAGCCAACATTCCAACTGCTGACGAATGAAGGGCTCGATGTGCAGGTGATTTTTTACGATATTGCCACCTCCCTCCCGCCCGAAGAAGAAGGGTAAGGCACAGGGGATACGCATCAAGCGTTGAAGGGTTAGGGATATTAATTCAGGCAAAACCCTGACCCGTGGCTTGTTGTCCCCTGAAATCGGCGCAACCGACTGCGTGCCGGACGCCGACAACTGCTCTCCACCATATCCGCCCTGCGGAAAACATAACAAAACCCTGGCACACAATCCGGCAAGATGTTCCGTATGATTACTGAACATCGGCACGGAAAGCATACCAGGGAACCGGGCAAAGATCAGCCGGATTTAGCGTTATTCAGCAGCCACTCCAGCGCTAACAGATAGCCGCGCCAACCCAACCCGGCAATCTGCCCCGTGGCGACCGGCGCAACCACCGATGTATGCCGAAACTGCTCACGCCGGTAAACATTCGAGAGATGCACTTCAATAATTGGCGCGCTCAGGCTTGCCAGCGCATCACGCAGCGACAGACCGTAGTGGGTTAATGCACCCGGGTTAATAATGATCCCGTCGGCAGCCCAACCTTCGGCCTGCAAAAAATCGATCAGGGCTCCCTCGTGATTTGACTGGAAGGCCAGCAGCGTTACTCCTGCCGCCACTGCCCGCTCGTGCAACATATCATCGATCTGGGGCAGGGTAGTAGCGCCGTAAATCTCCGGTTCGCGTTGCCCTAACATATTCAGGTTGGGCCCGTGGAGCAGCAGAATTTTCATGGTACACTGCCCTACCGCGCAACAACTGGTAAATAGATCCTGCTAACAACCGGCTCACCACGCACAAAAGCCTGACTGATCGTATCAGTGACCTCGTCATAAACATTGGGATTAAACTCCGACGTAACCCGAACCGTGATCCGGTTAATGTCGGATATATCCGCATCTGCCGGTATTTGCACCCGCACATCGATTGGGAAGGGGCCGCCGCGCCGCAGCGTCGGTATTCTGGTCGGTTCGACCGTAATCTCCCAGTCGAGATCCTGGGTGGTTGTCACCGTAAAGCTGTCAAACCCATTTCCAATATTCACCAGTGTATGCTGGAACAGAATTTCTTCTCCCGGTATCAGCACGGCCCGATCATTCGGTGAGAAATCCACTCCAGCTACCTGAAGCACCGTTGTTCGATCAAACACCTCGGCTTTAATTTCCGGCTCCGTCACCGAGCGGGCAGTTACGGTGGTCGTGTCGCGCACGGTTGCGCCCGTCGGGGACTGCGCCGGCGCAGCCGACGGCACCAAAATTGTCACCGAGATTGTCGTGCCGGCCGCCGGTTCGAGGAAAACACTTGCCGGCGACACAAAGGTCTCCCATCCCAGCGACGATAGCGCCGAGATGTCAAACGTTTCACTCACAAACCCGGTATTGGTAATCTGATGCGTATAGTTCACCAGTTTACCCGGCAGTTGGGAACTGGCCCGATCCGGGACTAACTCCAGATCAATCGGTGGCCCGATCCGCAATCGGGCGGTCGCCAGCGCGTCCACCGGATCACCACCGTCGAGCGTCTCAGAGGAGCGCGCGCGTAGCGTAAACTCGCCAACTTCGCCATCCGGGGTTTCCGCAGGCGCTTGCAGCACCAGGGTCACGGTGGTGGTCTGACCGGGCGTAAAGTCGATCAACTCGGTTGGTGACAGCAAGACGATCCAGTCAGTTGGCCCGGTGGTTGTCGTCACAGAATAGGACTGGGTAATACTCCCACTGTTCATCAAGGTAAAGGTAAACGTGACGGGTTCGGTTGCAGGACCGGCGCGGGTCAGCGACGGTGGCGTCAGCATCACTCCCGGCACTGGGGCGATGGTGGTCTCAACCGACGCACTCTGCTGCTCACCCGGTTCAGAAGAGGTAGCCGTCAGGGTAGTTGTGTCAACTGTGCCGGCAACAATGCCAGGCGGTATATCGAGTTCAACCTGGATCTGCCGCTGTTGTTGCGGCGGTATTTCGATCTCCTCAGCGGGAAGAGAACGCACCGGCCACACCTGGGATGAGTTGAGCGTCAGACCAATAGTATCAGTAAAATTACCATTATTTTCTAACGTAACCGTATAAGTGTAGACAATGTTGGGTGGCTGCTCAGTTGCCGCAAGCCCGTCAACGGTCAGCGCGAGCGCGGCCACCTTGTTGACATTGAACGTATCTACTACCTCAGCCACCGCCGCATTGCTGTCGGTAGCGGTTGCACGTAACGTGATGGTATAACTCCCGGCCAGTGCATTTGCCGGCGGTGTCACCTGCACATCAACCGTTGTACCGGCACCTGGGGCCAGATCACCCGTTGATACCGCTGACGGAGTAATCGTCCATCCTGCCGGCGGATTAACGATCTCCAGATTGAAGCTACCGGTTGTATTGCCGACATTGGTGATAGTATGGGTAAATGTTACCATATTACCGGGATCGTTACTCTGTGCCTGCGCCGGGCTGATCCGTGGTACGGCCGCGTTAACCACGGTCGTATTATTAATGACAGTGGCATTAACACTGCTATCAATCTGCGAACTGGCGGTGACACTGGTTGCGTAGACTGGTGGACTGGCACTTATCCCTTCCGGCGCGGTCAGGAGCAGCGTAACCACCCGACTCTCACCCTGCGCCAGCGTAATGGTCGCGCCGGGCTGGAGACTGCTGCTCCACGCCGACGACGGAGGAGTAACGGTAATGTCGAAGGTATCGGTGCCATTACCTTCATTGGTAAGCAGGTACTGGTAGCGTAGCTCCTGCCCCGGACCCGCCGATTGATTTTGCGGGTAGGTGGTAGTATCCGCCGTAAATGTGAGTTTTGGATCGGGCAGAACAGTGGTCGTATCGCGCGCAGTAGCGGTACCGCCGGTAGCGGATACCGTGAGGGTCGCCGGCACCTGTACCCCGGCAGCCGCGCCGGCCGGTACATTTACGGTGACAACCACCGCCTGTGAGCTACCGGGAGCCAGACTGCTAACAGACGGCGGTGAGACACTGCCACTCCACCCGGACGGCAACCCGCTCACAGACAGGGTAAAGTTGCCGGCTTCGTTCCCCACATTCTTCAGCGTATGTTTGTATGTTACCTGCGTGCCGGGTTTCCCGGAGCCACTTGCCGTTGTGGGTGTCAACTCGGGCACCGGCTCATTCTGGACAATCGGCGTGGTCTGCTGAACCTCGGCACGTTTCGCAGTATCACCCTGTGATGTCGCCGTCACACGCGTCACCAGCGGTGACTGGGTGATATTAGCAGGGATGGTTACGGTGACATTTACCGTGATTTCTTCACCAGCAGGCAGTGTTACTGATTGAGCCGGTGAGAAACTAAAGTCAACGTCAGTTACCCCAGATGTTAAAACCGAACCTTCCAGTCTAAAGGTATCGATACCATTGCCGGTATTCTTGAGGGTATGCTGGTAGGTGATCGAACCGGGTGAAGAAGTCTGTGTACCAGTCTGATCAGGTGTAAATGTCACCCCGAATACTGGCGAACAGGCATTGGTATACGGCCCAAAGCGATTACTGAAATTCGAAGTATTCCCGGAACTATCGGTAACGGTGAAGAGCAGATAGGGCTTACAGCCGGTTATATCAATATTGCTAAAACTGCCGGTTGTTTCAAATGAAGTGACATAGAAGCGGCCTTCGTCACGTTCCCCATCCAGATTCCCAAACACCTCAACGGTACACCCGGAACTACAACCGGAGACACTACCACTCAGACGCGGCGGTGATCCGGCCGTAACGGAGATGTTGCTCATATTGGCCGTTTTTTCCTGATTGCCACCAGTGACTAACTGGATACCAAAAACATTGGCGTCATCACCACCATTGCCGGTCGTGGTTGTTTTTGTGACACGGTTACGAATGGCATCATTCCGAATCCGCACACCATCACTCGTATTGTTGGCAACATGGTTATTTTCAACAAGATTATTATCCGTTCCCGTTTCAGCAATATAAATACCCGCGCCACCATTATAGCTAACAGTGTTGCCATCGCCGGCTCCCGTGCCACCAACGGTATTGCTCGCCGCCCCATTACGGATAGAGATCCCATGGTGCACATTCCCGGCATCCTTTATTCCAATGCGATTGCCAACAATTTTGTTACCAGTGACCTGTTTGCCCCCACTAATGTTCGTACAATCATTGTTAAGCTGTACACCCTCAACATCATTCCCACCAATGAGGTTGCCCGGACCGACCGTTACATTCGTTGCACCACACTCCAGTAAGACACCGATATGGTTCGGTAGTACGGTTGTCTTATTCGGAGCCAAGCCGATAACATTATTTTTGATGGTAATCGGCCCGACACCCGCCAGACCCTCACGATTATCAACGATAATACCATTACCGGTAACAGTAAAGATATCGCCTTGATCGAGGTTGCCGGAGATCGTATTATTCTCGATAGTGACAGCCCGTGCGCGATACACCGAAACACCACCATCGGCATTCCGAATGCTGGCTGTTCCTGCCTTATTAGTACCAATCAGATTCCCGGTGACAACATTCTCCGTGATCCATGTACCCGGATTGGCGATTAACTCACCACTGATTGTAACACCATAGTCAGCCGGTCCAATTGATGAACCTTTACCATTGCCACTGATAACATTACCGGGGCCAATTGTATTATTATTCGCATTATCAGTAATCCGTACACCATCTTCAGTATTTTCCAGCGCGGCTGTACCTGTCCGATTAAGGCCGATAATGTTATCTCTAATAATATTGCCATGAACCTCGGCTGTATCGCCCGACATCCCCGGTGTTCTCCCAAGGTATACACCATACCCAACATTCCCGGAAATGACACTATGCCGCACGATGTTGTTATCCGCGCCGGCTATAATCGCAATACCGCCACTTTCATTTGGTAGACTTGCGGTTCCATTATAGTTGGTACCCACATAACAGTATTCAACTCTGTTACCGGCAGGTGGTATGCTTACATTATTACCACTAATAACAATTCCCACACCAGTCGGGTCATCCACAAATCCCCCAAAATCAATGTTATTAATAATCAAGCCTCGTATCAGATTATTGGAAGACTTGATAAACAGGCCACGAGCACTCTGCGTCGGAAGCCTGGTACCATTCAGTTCGATCTTGGGTGTCACCCCATCAGCAGCCGTACCATCAATCGTAATATTATCGCTGGTCAGCGCCGGTAATGCCGAATTAAGCTCAATACTCCAGTAGGCCCCTGTAGCCTGATATCCCGGATCTGATGTGGGTATGCTGAACGTGATTATCTTATTACCCGTGGCAGCATTCGCCTGGGTAATGGCCCAGCGTAGAGTGTTCTCCGTCACATCATCGGCGGTTTTTTTGACTTCAAACGTGGATGTCTGGGCCTGAGCAGGACGCACCGGCATGGCACTTACCACCAGCAATGCCAGGATGGTAAGAAGAATGATTTTGTGGATAGACGACTGCATACTGCCTCCCTGCTAACGCCGGATGATCGGCAACCACAGGCGCGTGCCGGCGGTACTCAAAACGATATCGGTTCGGTCCTGGGCTGAGGCAATAATATTGCCGGTCCTGGCATCAAGCACCTGGATAGTAAAGGTATCACTCTGCCCCGGTTCGGCCCGCTCAGGGATGGTGACTTCGACAGCGATGTTTATCACATTCTGCGGTGAGTCCTGCGCAAGTGTCACGCCATTCTGGCTATCCAGCGAAAGCCCTGGCGTGGTTGACACGAACCGGAACTCCGAACCAAGGCTGCTCGACCCGACCAGTTGAATATTCACCGGGCCACGGCTGATATTCTCGATAACATGTTCAAATGTCACCGTCCGCCCCGCCGCGCCATCGGCAATCTGCCGCGCCGGGTAGAGCTGAACCGCCGCGGTTGTGGTGACAAGCGTCGTATCGGTGATCGTCTTGTTCTGGGTTGCGTCCTCTAAGACGTTGATATTAATATTCACTACAGCGGTTGCCCCGGCATTGGCAATCTCCGGCGGAGTGACGGTCAGAACCGGCTGAACCGTCTCACCCGGTCCAACTTCATAGCCGGTTTCCGACAGAGTTGCCTGCCAATCCGGCGGGGGCGCAGTGGAGTTCAGTTCAAGCGTCGCGGTAATATTGCCATTGTTGGTGATAGCATGCGCGTAATCAATCGGTTTTCCTTCCTCAGTCTGCCCCGTGGAAGCCAGGGGCGTCACCGACAGAACAATCTTACCGTCAGCGGAGAGAGTAGTTGTATCTACCACGCTATCACTCACATCCGGCTCCGAACGGCTGGAAACCGTGACGGTCAGCAGGTCGGTCAGGCCGGCGAGTACCCGCTCGTCCGGTCCGGCGGGCAGCGTCAGCGTTACCGTCACCGGCTGCTTCTCTCCGGGAGCGAGCGCAAACGGCGTGGCGGGATCAAGCACAACCTCGCCCGCGTTCGCGCCCCAACCCAGGCTGGACGCATAAGAGAGCACCAGATCGTTATAGCTTACCGTACCATTGTTGGTCACAGTATGGGTATAGGTAATCACCTGAGTCGGGAAGGCTCCCGTAGTAACACGGGGCGGCTCGATCTGCACCGAACGAGTAACGGTAAACGCGGCAAACTCGGACGTGTTACGCTCACCCGGTTGCGTCCAGTTGTCGGTTGCGGTCAGCGCAAACTTGGTGGTATTGGTGGGAATTTCCGTCAACTGGAAGGTGAAAGAGCCGTCGCTCGCGGGTGTCACCGCACCGAGCAACTCCTGGCCCTGAATATCCTTGACACTCGTGCCGGAACTTGCGCTGAAGATCTGCACGGTACAATCAATACAGGCGGCCGCATCGGGGACACCCGGAGAGATGGTACCGGTATAGACATAGCCGAATAACTGCCCATCCTGATTCAGGCCGAGGTTGAACGGCGGGTCAATATCATGGTTGGGTATGCCGGGCACTCCTGCAATGGGCTGCCCCGTGGGGCCACGATCATCGCCGACAAGCTCGATCCCGGCGCGCACCGTATCGCTAACAAGTTCACCATTGTCCAGCATGCGGTTGTCCAGAATAGCAACACGCTTGGCTGTTCCATCCAGGATAACGGCGCTCAGGGTATTGGTATAGATGGTATTCCCGGCAACCAATGCCGGCACTGAATTGCCGGTAAAGATGATGCCGTTACCACCTGCATTTGCATCATTAATACCATTTTCGTTAATGATGTTGCCCTGAATGGTAGTACTGATCGCCCGGTCGGCGCGGATACCGTCGTAGGCATTCTCCACGATTGTATTGGAGATAATATCGGTACTGCTACCATTATCGAATAGTATCCCATTCACTGCATTACCGGCTATACTGCTGTAGCGAACAGTCGTTGTGACGGTACCGGTGAACTCAATACCATTACCGCCATTGTCGCTAACCACGAGTGGAGTTTCCACATCCTGCCCGTTGATTATTGTCTCCTGCGCATTGGCAATCGACACACCATTGCCGGCATTTTCCGTAATAGTGTTCTTGAGCAGCGTGGTAGAGATTACATCGCTGGTATTAGTTTGAATAGTGATCCCGTCACCGCCGTTGTAGGCAATGACATTACGTTCCTCATCGGTTGGGCCGCCAATCTGGGTTCCTGAGACATTGGTATTCAGAACGATACCATTGCCTGTGTTCGGAATCGGGTCTGCCCCAAACCTATCTGTTCCAATATAGTTACCACTGATAATGTTGCCATTAGTATTAAAATCAATAAAAGGAGGGTCATTCGCGCCAATGATACGGATACCATCCCCGGCAATGCCTGATATGACGTTGCGTTCAGATGTGTTCCCTCCGACTCTATTATTGCTGGCCCCCTTGTCAATGAGTACACCAACCGTCTGATTAGTTCCTCCACTGGGCACTTGTCCATTCTGCCCTAGACCAATATAGTTGTTAACGACGATATTACCAGAAGCTTCCTCCGGGCCACTGATTTGAATTCCTGGTCCCACATTGCCAGCAATATAATTACGAGTGTAGATACTACTACCACCAACGACATTGCCCCTAGTAGGCAATATATTCGCTCCGATGAGAATACCTCCACCACCATCAGTACCCGTACCATTTGGAATGACTTTCGTTGACGAATTGTTCATTCCAATGCGGTTTCCATAAATTTCATTATTAGAGCTATCTGCAACAAATATCCCCCATCCCCCATTACCTGAGATAAGGTTACGTTCTGAAGGAACTGAACCAGCAGCATCAGTACCGATCACATTCTCATTGGCATTGGTAAACACATAGATGCCGTATCGCAGATTCGGCACGGCCTTGCTCCCAAAACGATCAGTACCAATAGAGTTGCCCTTTATCAAATTACCAGAACCTTGAACGAGGATACCATCAAGGTTATTTCCAGAGATAATATTGGCTTCATCAGCCGCGCTACTATCTCCACCAATAATATTCCCTGTTGCGGAAGTTGTTATCCAGACACCAGGGCCCGTATTCGGAAAACTGGTATCACCCTTTTTGCCAATACCTATATAGTTGCCCTGTACTGTATTATTGTTACCATTTATCTGAATACCAGCTATGCCCCCACGAAACCCCACAATACCTAATCCCTTGATTGTACAGTTATCACCAATAATGGTAATACCCCCAGCAGTATTGACAGTCGAGCCATCAATAATTATCTCAGGACCAACCTGATTCGGCTGGCCGCCAATATATTGAGCCTGAGTATTTCCATCAATGGTAATATTGTTTGACAGAATTGCCGGAAAAGCGAGTGCGGCTATCGGGGTGATTGTCCAGGTCTCTGCGGAGGAATCGCTTCCATCATAGCCAGGATCGGTCTCAGCGGGGATGTTGAATGCGATAGTAACCGGGTTTTCATCTGACGCTTTGGTATTTGCCGCTTTGATTGCCTGGCGTAGCGAACAAGGAGCTTCACAGTTGGGGTTGCTTACCGTCAAATCTTCGGTAGTTGTGACAATAAGGGTCTCGGCAGCATGTACCGGAGTCGGCTGCCACCCGACGCCCAGCGACGTAACGATAAGCATGGTGATCAGAAGTATATGCGACCAGCGCTGGTATGTCGGGGACATGGTGTACTCCTTGTACTCTATCGCGCAACGTGCGGGACGGTAGAACACAATCCGGTAAAAGGTTGCAAAAGCGTAAACCCTATTTCCCGCCCTATTGTAGCACGGAACGGCTTGCAGCAAACTAGGAAAGAGGTACTGAAATCGGCCTGAGTCTAACATAAATCTAACGCGAATCTTGCGCGCTATTAGTGAAAGGACGGTAAACTGGTTGCAGTGACCGTAACACCGGGGCGTCTTGTGCGCCCGTTAAGATAGATGAACGTTTTGTCATAGGAGGCTGATACGTAATGGCTAAGATTGTAGGAATTGACTTAGGAACAACAAACTCGGTTGTCGCCGTGATGGAAGCGGGCGACCCGGCCGTTATTCCCAATGCTGAAGGTAATCGTACCACCCCTTCGGTGGTTGCGTTCGCCAAGAATGGCGAGCGACTGGTGGGGCAGACGGCCAAGCGCCAGGCGACGATTAACCCGGATAATACGATTTTCTCAGTGAAGCGCTTTATTGGGCGCGACTATGATGATACCGATGTTGAGCGCGATATGGTACCGTTTGAGGTTTCTGCGGGACCGCGCGGCGATGTTCGGATCAAGGTTCCCCAGACCAGCAAGGACTACGCGCCGCAGGAAATTAGCGCGATGACCCTGCAGAAGCTCAAGGCCGATGCCGAGGCGTACCTGGGTGAGCCGGTGACGCAGGCTGTAATTACGGTTCCGGCCTATTTTAACGACAGCCAGCGCCAGGCCACCAAGGACGCCGGCAAGATCGCCGGGTTGGAAGTGCTGCGGATTATCAACGAGCCGACGGCGGCGGCGCTCTCCTACGGTATGGACAAGAAGAAGGATGAGACGATCCTGGTCTTTGACCTGGGTGGTGGTACCTTTGACGTGAGTATCCTGGAAGTCGGCGATGGCGTGGTCGAGGTGCGGTCCACCAGTGGTGACACGCACCTGGGTGGTGACGACTATGATGCGCGCATTGTTGACTGGATCGTCGAGGAGTTCCGCAAGGATCAGGGGATTGACCTGAGCAAGGATCGCCAGGCGCTCCAGCGGCTGAAGGAGGCGGCCGAGAAGGCCAAGATGGAGCTGTCGAGCATGATGGAGACAGAGATCAACCTGCCCTTCATCACCGCCGACGCTACCGGCCCGAAGCATCTGACGATGCGCTTGAGCCGGTCCAAGTTTGAGCAGTTGACCAGCGCGCTGACCGAGCGGCTGCGGGGTCCGGTGAACCAGGCGCTCAAGGACTCCGGCATGAAACCCAACGAGATCCACGAAGTTGTGCTGGTCGGCGGGAGCACCCGTATGCCGGTGGTCCAGGAATTGGTGCGCAAGATGATCGGCAAGGAGCCGAACAAGAGCGTCAACCCGGATGAGGTGGTCGCGGTTGGCGCGGCAATTCAGGCCGGCGTGCTCGGTGGCGATGTCAAGGGCGTTGTGCTGCTGGATGTGACGCCGCTGTCGCTGGGTGTGGAGACCCTGGGTAGCGTGATGACCAAGCTGATCGAGCGCAACACGACCATCCCGACGCAGAAGAGCGAGATCTTCTCCACCGCAGCCGATGGGCAGACCGCGGTAGACATCCATGTGCTCCAGGGTGAGCGCGAGATGGCCGGGGATAACATGACGCTGGGCCGGTTCCGCCTGGAAGGTATTCCGCCCGCACCGCGCGGTATCCCGCAGATCGAGGTGGCATTCGACATTGACGCCAACGGCATCCTGAATGTCTCGGCGAAGGATAAGGCGACCGGCAAGGAGCAGCGCATTACCATTACGGCCAGCACCAACCTGAACCAGAACGAGGTTGAGCGCATGGTCAACGAAGCGCAGGCCCACGCCGAGGAAGATAAGCGCCGCCGCGCTATGGTCGAGATGAAGAACCAGGCCGACAGCCTGACCTACCAGAGCGAACGCACGCTGAACGAACTGGGCGACAAGGTAGACGCCATTGAGCGTGAGCGCATTGAAGGTCTGATTAAGGATCTGCGTGATGCAATTACCCAGGAGGACGAGGAGCGCATCCAGCGGTTGACGACAGAACTGCAGCAGGAGATGTACCAGGTTTCGCAGAAGGCGTATGGTGAAGGCCAGCCCCAAGGGCAGCCGGGCCAGCCGGGGCAGTCCGGTGGCGGTGATGAAGGCGTCGTCGAAGGCGAGTATACTGTCGAGCAACGGGTTTCACAACGGCATAATCCGCGACAACGACCAGCAATTGTTTGCTGGTCGTTGTCTTTGTACTGACAGCTTAAGTTGATATGAGTTACGGGGTGCGTATTCAAACCAGACGTTTGAGCCGAGGAACGCTCACTTCGCCTGCGGCAGCGTGGAAGGAACCATCGTTGTGTAATGGACATTGAAAAAATCCGGATATAGAGGGGACCGGATGGCATTCACCACCGTACGGCCCGGACGTTGGAGTCCCGGCTTCAGCCGGTGAACGGCCGTCAACCGGCTGAAGCCGGGACTCCTGGAGCAATGTCCGGATTACTGTTCAAACTTCATCAAAAATGAGTATCACGCTGCCGCAGGCGGTTTATGTTTCATCTGGTGAAACGCTCAGTTTTATCGTCCACCGCATAACGCATGCCATCTCGTAGCTTTCATGGTCTAAACCATCACCACGCCAGTCGCGTTATTTGACAATTCGCTCTACCGGGCGTAAAGTAGGCGCGTGTTGTTTGTGTGCAGAATAATCCCTTAGACAAGGTTATAATTTACAGGGTGAACGCAGCAGCCGGCGGCGTACCTACTCAACATGGCCGGCTACCCGGTTGGTGTGAACCTTGTGCTACAAAGAAACGTTATTTATGTCCAGGCACCCCGATATTGTGTTGCTGGTGCTCGATACTCAACGCGCCGACCGGCTCTCCTGTTACGGACATACGTCCGCCACATCGCCATACCTGGATGCTCTCGCAGCCGAGGCGACCTTTTTCCGCCACGCAATCGCTCCGGCGCAGTGGACTATTCCTGCGCACGCCTCGATGTTTACCGGGGTCTACCCCTCCCGTCACCATACGCACCAGTCCGACGCGGTGCTACCCGCAACGCTGACCACCCTCGCTGAACGCTTGCGCACCGGGGGCTTTTTTACGGCCGGTTTTTGTAATAACCCGCTGGTCGGCGTGGTCAACAACGGGCTGCGGCGCGGCTTCTACAGCTTTTTGAACTATAGCGGACTAATGACCTCCCGTCCCAACCAGGCCGGGACACATTCCAATCTGTTCGACAAGTATCGCCAGTTGTTCAAGCGCTGCCTGGCGGCGCTGCTCAACCGCGCGCAAGATGCCTTTGCCCGCTCGGATCTGCTGCTGGCGCTCTCCTTTACCCCCATGGTGGTACCGCTCTGGCAGACGGCACTCAGCTTTAAGGGCAATACCAGCCGGTCGCTCCACGATGCGGCGCGGCTGCTGGTCGAACGCCGGGGGGTAGAGCGGGACCAGTCGGTCTTCTGCTTTATCAACCTGATGGGCGCACATATGCCCTACCGCCCGCCCCGACGCTTTGTGGCGCAGTTTGCGCCGCATGTGTTGCGCGATAAGACGGCCCGTACCTACTTGCGTCGGTTCAACAGTGATATCTATGGCTGGCTGGCGCCCCTGCACAGCGCGATTAACGCCGAGCAGAAGGCGACGCTCGACGGCATGTATGATGCCGAGGTTGCCAACCAGGATGTGCATGTGGGAGCCTTTATCGACAAGTTGCGCAGCAGTGGCCGCCTGGAGCATACCCTGCTGATCATCTGCGCCGACCATGGCGATCATCTGGGCGAGAAGCAGATGATGGGGCATGGCTTCTCACTTTACAATGAACTGGTGCATGTGCCATTGATCATTCGTGATCCGGATGACGATTTCCCGCGTGGCACGGTTGTGGAGCGGTTTGTCTCGACGCGCCGCCTGTTCAACACGGTGCTGACGGCAGCGGGCATGGCCGACGCACCGGAACAGACGCTGACCCTGGCGCACAGCGCCGGCAATGATCCGGACGCCGGGGGGGTATTTGCCGAGGCGCTGCCGCCCCAGAATGCGCTCCGGATGATTCGGCGGCGGCAGCCGGATCTGATTCAGGCGCGTGACTGTGACCAGGTTCGCCGCGCCGTCTGTAATGACCGGCACAAACTTATCCAGACTGGGGAGCATCGCCTGGAACTCTACAGTATGGAGGAAGATCCGGGCGAGACGCTTAATCTGGAGGCGATTCTGCCGGAGCGGGTGGAGGCATTGCAGCAGCAGTTGCAGATGTTCGTCGCGCAGACACCGACCACGCCGCCGCCGACCACCCGGACAGTCGCCCATGATGACCCGGAAGTTCAACGCCGCCTGCGCGATCTGGGCTATCTGGAGTAGCTTGTGCCGGTTGAGGCACCGTTCAACATTGACGATGCGTACATGACACTTACTTCGTAGCGCCGCCGTATGACGGTTGAATGTTACATCCGGACACTGTGCCGGGAGTCCCGGCTTCAGCCGGTGTGCGGCCGGCAGTCGGCTGAAGCCGGGACTCCTGGAAGAGGCTGCAATGGGTCATAACCGCGCGGCCGCATACCATATCCGGGTAATTTTTCCCAAACTTCATCAGGCGGTGGTGTCGGCCTGGCACCGCCTGAACTGAAGGCGGCACAAACCGCACGCAAACAGTTATGTGCGATTAAACCCGGTCTGAATGACCGATAGATTTCCATATCGCCACTGAAAAGCATAACACGAAAAGACATGTATCCACCAGTTGATCCAATCATTGTCGAGTTTGGCCCGCTGGCGTTGCGCTGGTACGGCCTGATCATTATGACCGCCATCCTGGCGGGGACATGGATTGCCGGCCGCTATGTTGCCCGGCATGGCGAAGATCCGAATAATGTCTGGGATATGCTGTTCTGGGTATTGATTGCGGGGCTGATTGGCGCGCGGCTCTACTATGTCTTTATCCAGTCGCCGCGCGGCCCGGAAGGCTTTGGGCGCTATCTCGAGAATCCGATCAGCATTATTGACCTGCGGCAGGGCGGACTGCATATCTTTGGCGGCTTTCTCCTGGGGGGGCTGGCAATGTGGTTATTTGCCCGCGCCCGCAACCTGCGCCTGCCGATCTATCTTGATGGAATTGCGCTGGCATTACCGCTGGGGCAGGCGATTGGACGCTGGGCCAATTTTATCAACCAGGAACTCTATGGCCCGCCAACCACGCTGCCCTGGGGATTGCGAATCGATCCACAACATCGTATTCCGCCCTACAACAACCTGGCCGAATACCCGGAGAGTACCCGGTTTCATCCGCTCTTCCTGTATGAGATGATCTGGAACTTGATCGGCTTCGGGCTGCTCTTCTGGATTGCGCGGCGCTTTCAGTCGCGGTTGCGCGCCGGCGATATTGCGCTGCTCTATCTGATCTGGTATCCGTTCGGACGCTTCTTTATCGAGTTTCTCCGGACGGACTCCTGGTTTTTTCCCGGCACGAACTTCAACATGGTCCACATCCTGTCGGCGATTGCCGTGATCGGCTCGGCCATTCTGCTCTACCGGCGGCATCGGGAACCGGAAGCGCAGGAAGTGCAGCGCGCAGAACCGGAAGCGCAGCGCGCAGCGCGCAGAACCGGAAACGCAGAACCGGGAACTGCGAGCACAGAACCGGAGCAAGGAGTCGAGGACGAGCAACCAGGAACCAGCGAGAAACCGGCTAATCCATAACGCATTTTTGCCACAGCGATCACCAAGAACATGGAGGGGTGCGGTCAGCGGCACATCACAGCAATGCGCCCCGGTAAGCGCTCTGCTGCATGCACTGCGGCTCTCATCGAATCCGTATCGAGGTCAGGGTGATAAACGTTGAACATTAAATCCGGACATCGCTGAACCGGAGTCCCGGCTTCAGCCGGTCCCGGATGGCATATCCGGGTTGTTTTCTCAACGTTTATAAGCCGGGACGCCAGTAAATTCCGTATCCGAACTATTGTCTCAACGTTCATAACCGTTAACCCATCATCGTTAACTCGTAACCCGTAACCGTTAACCCATAACCTTTAATTATGTCACCTCGTCTACTCATTATTGGTCTGGACTGCGCCGAACCGTCGCTGCTGTTTGAGCAGTGGCGTGACGATCTTCCCAACCTGTCGCGGTTGATGCGGCAGGGTAGTTTTGGTCGGCTGGAAAGCTGCATACCGGCGATTACCGTGCCCGCCTGGAGTTGCATGTTCAGCGGGCGTGATCCCGGCGAGTTGGGCATCTATGGCTTTCGCAACCGCGCCGACCGGGGCTATCAGCAGATGGCTATCGCCGACAGCCGGGCCGTGCAAGTGCCGCGCCTCTGGAATATCCTGGGGGATGCCGGATGGCGCGTGGCCGTCATCGGTGTGCCGGGCAGCTTTCCACCGCAGCCGGTCAACGGGGTACTAATCTCCGGCTTCCTGGCTCCCAACACCCGCGCCGAATACACCTACCCACCCGAACTTGCTGCGGATATTGCCGGGTGGGTGGGGAATTATCTGCTGGATGTGCCCAACTTTCGCTCCGAGGACAAAGGGCGTATTCTCCGCGACATTTATACGCTGTGTGACCAGCGCTTCACCCTGGCCGAACGGTTGCTTGAGTGTGACGATCCCGATCTGCTGCTGCTGGTGGAGATGGGTGTGGATCGCATTCATCATGCGCTCTGGAAGCATATGGACCCGCAGCATCCGCTCTTTGTGCGGGATTCACCCTTTGCAACCGCTATTCATGATTACTACCGTCATGTTGACCGGCGCATCGGTACACTACTGGCCCGCTGCGCCGATCAGACCGCCGTGCTGGTCGTTTCGGACCATGGCGCGCGCCCGCTGCTGGGCGGCATCTGCCTGAATGAGTGGCTACTGGCGGAGGGCTACCTGACCCTGCACGAGCCGCTGACCATTGGGGACGGCCGGCCACAACTGCTTCAACCACACCATGTGGACTGGAGCCGTACGCGGGCCTGGGGCGCGGGCGGCTACTACGGGCGGGTTTTTCTGAACGTCAAGGGGCGCGAGCCGGAGGGCGTGATTTCCCCCGCCGCGTATGCGCAGGAGCGGGAAACGCTGGCAGCGAAGCTTCAGGCGCTCCCCGGCCCGGATGGGCAACCGCTGGGGACGCGGGCTTTCACACCGCAGCAACTCTATCGGCGGGTGCGCGGGGTTGCGCCCGACCTGCTGGTCTACTTTGGCGATCTGGCCTGGCGCGCGGTGGGAACGCTGGGGCACGGGACGATCTACACCCGCGAGAATGATACCGGCCCCGATGATGCCAACCATGCGCAGCATGGCCTGTTTATCTTTGCCGACCCACAGCGCCCCGGCAATGGAACATTGGTTGAGGGTGCGCAGATCTACGATATCCTGCCAACGCTGCTGGCACGCTTTGGTATCGCGGCCCCGAACGGGCTACGCGGGCGGGTGTTTTTACGTTAGCACGTTGGAACGTTGGGACGTTAGCACGTTGGGACGTTAGCACGTTGGGACGTTGGCAAATTCCGTGGTACTCATTGGCATACTGATGCAGCAGGAATGAAACCGCCTGGTTCCGTTCAAGTTGAATGATTGCACCGGCGCGTTGGCGCGCAGCCAGTGCCGCTCCAACTTTTACCATAAGACAGCACGATGCATTTGTTCCCAGTTCTCGGTTCTCGGTTCTCAGAGACTGTCTGAAAAGGGTTGGTCATGGGGCTACGGCCCCGGAGCGGGAGTC
>CAKZQX010000569.1 GCA_937141995.1 uncultured Chloroflexaceae bacterium
ATGTCCGATTCCACCCTGCCGGAGGCGAAATGTCCTTTCGAGTCAGTGACCGCGTAACTCGTGTCAATCACAGGAGTTACGCGGTGCAGCCTGATTTAGTCTGTTGACCGCCCCAAAAGCCGGATTCGCCTGATACATGGCAGCACCAGCAGGTTCGTGCTTTTCGCTCATTTCGTGGTGTTCGTGGTCCAAACACTCACAGCGTACGTCCTGTCAATCACAGGTGTTACATAGTCGTTCATCCGGTGGCTGTGATGCGCCTGCGGCAGCCAGGCTGCCGCCGCCTACTGGCTGTGGCAATACAACCCGGCTGCGATTCCGGAACGAAATTCATTCGAGAACATGGAACAAAGCATACTTACCGCATTCGCATGGGTTTGTTTTCTGCTCTATGGTGCTGTGTTCTTTGCGTTCTTTGCGTTCTATCCCCTGTACCGTTACAATACGCCCCAGGATAATGCCAGACAGCTCTGCCCGCCTATGACAATGCGTGATCTGATCGGTTTAGGTATTGGGTATGCTTACCCGGTTGCCCTGATTGGGTTGGCGGAGGCGGTGCGCCGCTGGAAAGGTTATCCGCAAGATTTCACCCGGAAACTTATCCATATCGGCGCGGGAATGTGGGTTTTTGGCATCCTGGCCCTGTTCGATACCTGGTATATTGGTTTGCTGCCATTTGCGACATTTATCGTTCTGAACGCTATTTTCTACCGGTATCGTGTCTTTGCCGCCATGGATGCGCCCGAGAGCACCCCTGGAACTATCTATTTTGCGCTGTCGATTACGCTGCTCTTTCTGGCGTTCTGGCGTCCCGATAGCCCGCTGGATCGGGGCTACGTTGCAGTGGCCGGAACGATGGCGATGACCTGGGGCGATGCGCTGGCCGCGATCATCGGGCAGCGGTGGGGGCAGCATCGGTATACAATCGCCGGGAACACACGCTCATGGGAAGGTTCGGGGGTGATGCTGCTTGCCGGTTTCGTGTCGATACTGCTCACGCTGCTGCTGGTCCCGGGCTCCTCACTCAGCCCGGAGGCATCCGCCCTGAGCCTGGGTACCTGCCTGGTGGCGGCACTGCTTGGCGGCATAACGGCCACCCTGGTTGAGAGTGTTTCCCCCAGAGGTACCGACAACCTGAGTGTGCCGGTGCTGACAGCGCTGGTCGTGTTTGGTAGTACAATGTAGCCAGGCGGAAAACATAGCTCTCAGTAGAGATCGGCGCGGCGGTCGCGCAGGACGCCCATCCGTGAACGTACGGTTTCGACCAGGCTGAGATCCAGGGTGACGGTGAGTAGTTCCGGCTCTTCACCTCCTTCGATCAGGATCTCACCCCAGGGATCGACAACCAGCGAGTGACCACAGAAGGTATTCTTCCGGTCACGCCCGACCCGGTTCACGGCAATCATAAAGCACTGGTTTTCAATGGCCCGGGCGCGTACCAGTGTACGCCAGTGCTCCAGACGGGGATGCGGCCACTCTGCCGGGATGATGATGATGCCGGCACCCTGCAGGGCATAGGTACGAAACAGTTCCGGAAAGCGCAGATCATAGCAGATTGCCAGCGCACATGGTCCCCAGGGTGCATCAAAGAGGGTACGTTTGTCGCCGGGGGCCAGGTAGTGATCTTCGGACATCAACCCGAAGAGATGGAGCTTATCATAGCTCGCCAGCAGGGTACCATCAGCGCCATACACCGTCGCCGTATTAGTTGGACGCCCATCGCGCCGCGCCAGGGTTGAGCCGGCGATGGCGATCTGCCGGGTCCGCGCCAGGTTCGCTATCTCGGTGTAGATGCCGGTATCGGGAGCATCAGCCAGTTCGGTGGCACGGGTCAAATCATAGCCGGTGGACCACAGTTCGGGCAAAACCAGCAGGCCGGCTCCCTGTGCGACAGCGCCGGCGGCCAGTTGCCGTACTGTCGCCAGATTTTCGGACGGCGCACCCAGGTGAATGTCCATCTGTGCCAGCGCCACATGTAACTGCATGGCAGTCTCCTTCATACAACATGTATTCGAAGTCTATGGGGATACCCGGCAGATATTATACCATCAGAGCACACGCTATCAGGCCGGGTGCCAGCAATGGTCGTTTCTCGCTTTATGTTGGACAATGGGACGCCGACCGCACAATATGACTAGTCCTGAATAGTACCCTGGTATATGGACGAAACCGGACCTACACCGTACAATCAAAATGGTTGACGGGACTTTTACGTTGCCGCAGCGGTATGATGGATCACTATGTTACGGGCTGTACTTGGTAATGGTGCAGTCAGGGGAGGGCTCAGTGGATAGCCTTCGGATACCTATCCTGAAGATTGGCGATGTGCTTATCGCTTCGATTCAAGTAGCATTGCACGATGCTTCCGCCGTGCAGTTTAAAGACGATCTTTTGCAAAAGATCCACGATACCAAGGCCCGTGGCGTGATCGTCGATTTGACGGCCCTGGATGTGGTGGATAGCTTTATCGGCCGTCTGATTGCCGATATTGCAGCAATGGCCGGGTTGATGGGAACGCGGGTGGTGTTGACGGGGTTGCAACCGGCCGTCGCAATCACGCTGGTCGAACTGGGCCTGGAACTACCACGGGTGCTGACAGCCCTGAATCTGGAAAAGGGCCTGGCAATGATGCAAAGCCTGACTGAGGAGAGCGGAGATGACGCAAGCTAAGGCGGCGGTGATCCGTAGCGACCTGGATATCGTCATTGCCCGCACCCTGGCACGGGATACCGCGAAGGCTTTGGGGTTTGGCGCGATTGATCAGGCGCGCATTGCCACGGCCGTCAGCGAGTTGGCACGAAATATCTTTCTCTATGCGGGAACCGGCAGCATCACGGTACGTGAAGTTGAGCGGCAGAGTCGTAAGGGAATTGAAATTGTGTGCGAAGACCAGGGTCCTGGCATCCCCGATATCGATCTGGTCATGCAAGATGGTTATAGTACATCGCGTGGTATGGGCATGGGGCTTCCGGGTGCCAAACGCCTGATGGACGAGTTCGACATCCGCTCCCACGAGGGTGAGGGGACGACGATTGTCTGCCGCAAGTGGCGTACCTGAGCCGTCGATCTATTCCAGGTGCTAAAGACCGGCCTCCCTGGTGAGGTCTTTTGGCTGACTCTCTGATATCCTGAACATTGGCGTACAATCAACCCAGTGCGTGAGCACATCCGGTATCCGGGCCGGTGGATGCATAGTCCACCGGCCTGGTGTGTTATTATGCAGGCTACGATGGTTCATAGTCAGGATGCAGGTGGGCTCCATTGGGAGCCTGGGTGTGCGGCAGCCATGCTGCCGCGCCAGGGTTTTGTATAATATTTGTATGCGAGGCAGGATCGAGCTATGCTGAGTGATCATCCGCATCGCCGCTACAATCCGCTGGCCGATGAGTGGGTGCTGGTTTCACCGCACCGGAACCGGCGACCCTGGCAGGGCCAGGTTGAAACCCCTACCGTTGAGACACTCCCACACTACGATCCCGAATGTTATCTCTGTCCCGGCAATATGCGTGCCGGTGGTGTGTGCAACCCCGATTACAGCGCCACATATGTTTTTGATAATGATTTTGCCGCACTCTTGCCCGATATCCCGAATCAGGTTGTCGCCGAGAACGAACTGCTGCAAAGCCGCAGTGAGCGCGGCATCTGTCGGGTGGTCTGCTTCTCGCCGCGCCATGATCTGAGCCTGGCCCACCTGGAACCGGCCGCGATCCGGAATGTCATTGATACCTGGGCGGCGCAGGTGGAGGATCTGCATGCCCGCCCCTACATCAACTATGTGCAGATCTTTGAGAATCGCGGCGCAATGATGGGGGCCAGCAATCCACATCCGCATGGGCAGATCTGGGCAACCGAGAGCCTGCCCGTCCTGGTTGCGCGGGAACAGACCGCGCAGGCCGCCTACTATGCGCGGCACGGGCGCACGCTACTGAGTGATTATCTGGCGACGGAGCTGGCAAACGGGGAGCGACTGGTCTACACGAATGCGCATTTTGTAGCGCTGGTGCCCTTCTGGGCGGTCTGGCCCTTTGAAACGCTGATTATCAGCCGCCGCCCGTTGCCCCTGCTCACGCAGCTTGTTGCGGCTGAACGCGACGGTCTGGCCGAGTTACTCAAGCGCCTGACGAGCGGGTACAACAACCTGTTTCAGGCCCCCTTCCCCTACTCGATGGGGTTTCATCAGCAGCCCGGCGATGGCGCGGCGCACCCGGAATGGCATTTGCATATCCATTTTTATCCGCCGCTGTTGCGTTCGGCAACGGTGCGTAAGTTTATGGTCGGGTTTGAAATGCTCAGTGAGCCCCAGCGCGATATTACCCCGGAGCAGGCTGCCGAGCGTTTACGCGAAGTGATGTAGAGGTTGCTTATGCTTGATCCGAATGT